>JASLIH010000319.1 GCA_030152105.1 Actinomycetes bacterium | reverse complement strand
TCGGTGACGTCCGCATCCGCAAGGCGTTGTCGATGGCGCTGGATCGGTCGGTGATCAGCGAGCAGGTCTGGGGTGGGGCGGCCAGCCCGCTCTCGTCGATCGCGCCGGAGGCGACCTGGGGCTACGCCCGGGACGTGTTCGACAAAGCCTACGATGATCTGGGCATCAAGCCCACAGCCGACCTGGAAGCGGCGAAGGCGCTGGTCCGAGAGGCGGGCGCCCCCACCGAGACCATCACGGTGTGGTCATCAGCCGAGAACCGGCCGGCCGTCACCACGGTCAACTACGTCGCCGACGTGGGCAGGAAGCTCGGGCTCGACATGAAGGTCGAGACGGTCCCGCTCCAGGTGTACTCGACCTGGGCGTACGACCCCCGCGCGCGAGCCAGGACGGGTCTGTTCCACACCACCTGGTGGACCGACGTTGCCGAGCCGCTCGAGGCCCTCTGGCCGCTCGTCGAACCGAAGGGCTTGTCCAACTACTACGGCTACGGCAACCCGGCCGCCGTCCAGCCCCTCGTCAAGGCTTTCGCCGAAGCCGACGACACCGCTCGCGCGAAGCTCGTCGCCGAGGCCCAGCGTGTCATGTTCGGCGAGGACATGATGTGGATCCCTCTGACCAACGTGGCCACGCTCACGTGGATGAGCACGCGGATCACGGGCGGTCCCGTCGGCGTACCGGCGGCGTACTACACACCCTGGGCAGCGTATGTGGGAGCGCCCTGAACCAGGACGTCAGCAGGACCGCGGGGTCGCCGGAGGCGATGCAGCGGTCGGAGAGAGGCGGACGACATGGTGCGCTTCCCGGTGACGAGGCTGGCCGGGTTGGTGATCACGCTGCTCGCCGCCAGCTTCCTGATCTTCTCGTCGTTGTACCTCACCCCTGGGGACCCCATCTCGACGCTGTCCGGAGGCCGGACCCTCCCGCCCGAGGCAGTCGAGGCGGTGAGGCAGCAGTACCACCTCGACGATCCGTTCCTCCTTCGCTATCTCGCCTGGTTGGGCGACGTCGTGCGCGGCGACCTGGGCGAGTCGTTCGCCTTCAACGCTGCGGTCTCGGCCCTCGTCTCCGCTCGTGCCGGGACCACGGTGATGCTGGTCGCCATGGCCTCGGTGCTCATCGTGGGTGTCGGGATCACGCTGGGCGTGCTTGGCGGGATCCGCGGCGGTCTCCTGGACAAGGGGATGCTGGTCACGACCGTGATCGGCCAGGCCGTGCCGAGCTTCGTGGCCGCCATGGTGCTGATCTGGCTCTTCGCGGTCCGGTGGAGCTGGTTCCCGGCGATCGGGTCCGGTGAGGGGTTCGCTGACCGCCTCCACCATCTCACCCTGCCCGCGATGGCGCTGGCGCTCGCCTATCTCGCCTACGTCGCGCGGATCTCCAGAGCCGCGACCCGGGACGAGCTGAGCCGTGAGCACGTCGAGACCGCTCGGGCCCGGGGACTCTCGTCGTCGCAGGTCGTCCGACGTCACGTCGTACGCAACGCGATGATCCCGATCGCCACCGTCTCTGGGCTGACCATCGCCGGTCTGCTGGCCGGCACGGTGGTCGTGGAGCGGGCATTCAACCTGGACGGCCTCGGCTCGTTGCTTGTCGAGGCCGTCGTCCGCAAGGACGTCGCGGTCGTCCAGGCGGTGTCGCTCATCCTGGTGACCGCCTTCGTCGTCGTCAACACGCTGGTCGACCTCCTCTACAGGGTGCTCGACCCGCGCATGGGCCTCGCGGCGGGACCATGAGCGGCGTCGATCTCAGCCCCGTCGAGGCCGGGCCGATCGCCAAGAGCCCGACGTGGTCGAGGCTCCGGCGACGGCTCGGCCCGCTCGGCCTGGCCGCCCTGGCAGCAATCGGCGGGCTCTGGCTCGTGGCGCTCCTCGCCCCGGTCCTCCCGGTGGCCGACCCGACCGATGTCGATCTCACCAGTACGTTCGCCCCGCCTTCGGCCGGCCATCCGCTTGGTGCCGACTCGAACGGGCGTGACATCCTCGCTCGCCTCGTATGGGGCGCTCGCACCGCGCTGCTCGGCCCCCTCGTTGTGACCGTGGTCGCCACCGCGGTCGGCGTCCTGCTGGCCGTGGTGGCGGCGTGGCGGGGCGGCTGGTTCGACAGCGTGATCTCGCGCGTCTTCGACCTGCTGTTCGGCTTCCCGGGCATCCTGCTGGCGCTGGTGGTGGCGGCGGTTGTCGGTGCCGGGTTCGGAGCGGCGGTTGCCGCCCTGTCGGTGGCGTTCATCCCCTACATTGGTCGGGTCACCCGCGCTGGCGCGCTCCAGCAGCTCCGCCTGCCGTATGTGGCCGCGCTCAGGGTGCTGGGCCAGTCTCCCACCGCAATCTGTGCCCGCCACCTCGTGCCGAACCTGGGCGCCATCATCGTCGCCCAGGCCGCCCTCACCTTCGGCTATGCGCTGGTCGACCTGGCCGCCCTGTCCTACCTCGGCCTGGGCGTGGACCAGGCCACCCCGGACTGGGGCGGCATCGTGGCCGCCGGCCAGGCCGACATCCTCAGCGGCTACCCGCAGCAGTCGCTGTACGCCGGAGCCCTGATCGTTCTCGCGGTGGCGGCGTTCAGCATCGTGGCGGAACGGCTCGCCGGCCGAGCGCACGCCTGGAGGCGGCTGTGGTGAGCGCCCTGCTCGAGCTCGAGGGCCTGCGGGTCAGCGTCCCGTACGAGGGCGGGCTCCGCCGGGTGGTCCACCGGGTCGACCTGTCGGTCGCCGCCGGCGAGTCGGTCGGGCTGGTCGGCGAGTCTGGCGCTGGGAAGTCGATGACCGCCCGGACCGTCGTCCGCCTCCTGCCGCCCGGCGCGACGGTCGAGGGCTCGGTCCGCTTCGACGGGCGGGAGGTGCTCGCGATGTCCCCGTCCGAGCTGCGGGCGCACCGGGCCGCTGACGCGGCGATGATCTTCCAGGACCCGCGGGCCCACACCAACCCGCTGCGGACGGTGGGGGACTACCTCACCGAAGGCATGCGGCTCAACCAGCGCCTGCCCAAGCGGGCCAGCCAGGAACGGGCGTGCGACCTGCTGGGTGCCGTGGGCGTCGGGAACCCAAGGGCCCGCCTGTCCCAGTACCCTCACGAGCTGTCCAGCGGCCTCCTCCAGCGGGTCATGATCGCCGCCGCGCTCTCGGCCGAGCCCCGGCTCCTGCTAGCCGACGAGCCCACCACCGCCCTGGACGTCACCACCCAGGCCGAGGTGGTGGCGATCCTGTCCGACCTCCGGGAACGGCTCGGCCTGGCCATGCTGTTCATCACCCATGACCTGGACCTGGCCGCCGCCATCTGTGACCGGACCGCGGTCATGTACGCGGGCTCGATCGTCGAGGTGCAGGGCTCCGGGGAGCTGCACGATCACGCCCGGCACCCCTACACCGAGGGACTGGTCGCGGCCCGGCCGTCAGTCGACACCACACTGCGGCGCCTGCCGGTCATCCCCGGCCGGCCGACGGCCGCCTTCGAGGCCCCCCCGGGTTGCGCCTTCGCGCCGCGCTGCCGGCACGCGCTCGACCACTGCACGGCCGAGCGTCCAGTGCTGGCGCCGCTCGGCCGCGCCATGGTGGCCTGCCTGCGCGCCGCCGAGCTGCATCCGCAGCAGCCGGCCGACGACGAGGAGACCGACCGTGGCTGAGCCGATCCTGCAGGTCGAGCACCTGGGCAAGGTGTTCGAGTCGCGCCGTGGCCGCGCCGCCGTGGCCGCCGTGGACGACGTCTCCTTCACGGTTGCCCCCGGCGGCTCGCTGGCGATCGTGGGGGAGTCGGGAGCGGGGAAGACCACGGTCGCCCGCATGCTCCTCGGGCTCGAGACGCCGACCTCCGGGCGGATCCTGCTCGCCGGTCACGAGCGGGACCGGCGGCGGCTCCCGACGGCCGAACGGCGCCGGCGGGCCCGGGACCTCCAGATCGTCTTCCAGGACCCGTCCACCTCGCTGGACCCCCGGCAGCGGGTCGGGAACTGCCTGGAGGAGGTGCTCCGCCTGCACAGCGGGCACGACCGCCGGACGCGAGGAGAGCGGGTGCTCCAGCTCCTGTACCAGGTGGGGCTTGACGAGCGCCACGTGCGGTCGGTCCCGCGCCAGCTGTCCAGCGGACAGTGCCAGCGGGTCGCGATCGCCAGGGCGCTCGCGCCCGAGCCGAAGGTGCTCGTGCTCGACGAAGCGGTCTCCGCGCTGGACGTGTCGATCCAGGGCCAGATCCTGAACCTGCTGAGCGACCTCCGCGCCCAGACCGGCGTCGCCTATGTCTTCATCTCCCACGACCTCGCCGTCGTGCGCCAGGTCACCGACGAGCTCATCGTCATGCGAAACGGCCAGGTGGTGGAGGTGGGGCGGACCGCGCGGGTCCTTGACGCGCCCCGGCACCCCTACACCCAACTCCTGCGATCGTCGGTCCCCGGCCCGGGATGGACGCCCCGCCGGGGCGGCCTCGGAGAAACCCCGATGCGGGTCTGAACCCGGTTGTTGCGCAAATGGGTGCTTTTGCGAGGCTGTAGACTTTCCGACACGGCAGAGGAAGGGAGCAGGGGAGGGAGAGGAGCTTGCCGCTGTCTTCGCGCTCCCCGGAGCCTGTCGTATTGCGAACCAAGCTGTACCCGCCGCCGGTCCGCGCCGGCCTGATTTCCCGGGCCAGGCTCGACGTGGTCCTGGAGGCCGGGGCACAGACACGGTTGTGCCTGATCGACGCGCCGGCCGGGTCGGGCAAGACCACCCTGCTGGCCCAGTGGTGCCTGGGCGACCATGGATCCCGGCGGGTTGCCTGGCTGTCGCTCGATGAAGGCGACGATGACCCGGTGCGGCTCTGGGTCTATGTCGTCGAGGCGTTTCGGACCATCGAGCCAGGGGTCGGGAAGGCCGTGCTCGGCCTGCTCCACGGCTTCGGGTCGAGTGATGCCCTGACGCCGGTGATCCTGCCGGGGTTGCTCAACGAGCTGGCCACGGTCGGGTCTGAGCTGGTGCTGGTAATGGATGACTATCACCTGATCAGCAATCCGGTGTGCCACCAGAGCCTCGCCTTCTTTATCGACCACCTGCCGGCCAACGTGCAGCTGATGATGGCGACGCGGGCCGACCCGCCGTTGCCGCTTGCCCGGCTGCGGGCCAAGGGGGAGCTGGCTGAGATCCGCCTGGCCGAGCTGGGCTTCACGGATGCGGAGGCGGCCACCCTGCTGAACGACGCCATGGGACTGGAGCTGGAATCGCAGGACGTGCAGCGGCTCTGGGAACAGACCGAGGGATGGGTGGCCGGGCTGTACCTGGCTGGCCTGTGGCTGCGAGGCCGAGAGGACCCGGGCGCGTCTATCGCGTCGCTGGAGGCTGGCCATCGCCACATCGTCGACTACCTCGGGGCCGAGGTCCTGGCCCGTCAACCCCAGCCGCTCAGGAGGTTCCTGCTGCGGACCTCCATCCTTGAGCGCCTGTCGGGTTCCCTGTGTGACGCGCTGTTGGAGACTACCGACTCGGCCGAGGTGCTGATCCAGCTGGAACGGACCAACCTGTTCCTGATCCCGATGGATGAGCACCGCCGCTGGTATCGCTACCATCATCTGTTCGCGGAGCTGCTGCGCCTGGAGCTGACCGGCCGGGAGCCAGAGCTGAAACCGGTGCTCCACCGCCGGGCCGCCAGCTGGTATCGGCAGGCCGGCGACGTCGAGGCGGCCATCGACCACGCCACCACCGCCGGGGACTTCGCCGAGGCAGCCGACCTGATCGGCCGCCACTGGCTGCCGTACTGGCGGCAGGGGCGCGACGCGACCGTTGAACGTTGGCTGAGGGGGCTTCCCGATGTGGTCCTCGCCGCCAATCCATTACTCGCCGTGGCCGCCGCGTGGATTAGAGGGCATCGCGGCGCCTCCAAACGCGAGCTCGAGCGCCGGCTGGGGGCCGTGGAAGCGAGCGGACAGGAACCGCTCTCCCGGGGGGTGGCATTCGACCTCGCCATTGCCCGGGGCACGCACACCTTCGACGACGTCGGTCGTTCACTGCAGGCCGCCCGCCGAGCCGTTGAGCTCGCCAGCCCAGAGTCCTCCGAGGAGTACTTCGTTGCGGCGACGACGCTCGGACGCATGCTGTACCTCGCCGGGCAGACGACCGAGGCACAGGGCGTGCTGGAGGAGGGGGCCCGCCGTCTCCCGCCAGCCGACCAGCAGCCGCACCAGCTGGTCAACGTCTTGGCGTTGCTGTCGCTGCTTGCCGGTGAGCAAGGCGACGACGCCACCGCAGCGACGTTCGCCCGCCAGGCCATGGACGCCGCCGAGGCACAGGGGGTCAGCCTCATTCCGATGAATGGGATCGCCTACCTCGCCCTCGCCCGGGCCGCGGCCCGGCGGGGCGGGCTGGCCGAGGCCGAGCAGCTGCTGGAGCAGGCGCTGTCGATCCTGGAGATCGACAGCTTTCAGGCCCAGTACACCCAGGCGCTGCTGGAGCTGGCCGGTGTCCGCAACGCTCGCGGCGACCCCGAAGGTGCCGAGGAGGCGCTGAAGCGTGCGCGGGACCTGATCTCCCAGTTCGTGGATCCTGGGATGCTCCCCCCGCT
The DNA here is from genome assembly GCA_030152105.1 of Actinomycetes bacterium. The sequence goes on along the minus strand of JASLIH010000319.1, from coordinate 4,406 downwards.
CCTGGACAGCACCGAACGGGCGCTGCACCGGGCGGCCCGCGGCAGAGCCTTGCCGACGGGGGCGCTCACCGACCGGGAGCTGGCGGTCCTGCGGCTGCTCCCGACCAGGTTGACGCAGCAGGAGATCGCCCAGGAGCTCTATGTGTCGGTCAACACCGTCAGGACCCATATCCAGGGGATCTATCGCAAGCTGGGCGTCGCCTCCCGCCAGGAGGCCATCACCCACGCCCGCGAGCTGGGCCTGCTCCCCCTCAGGATCGGAGCAGCTGGAGCTGGCGGGCCCGCATGACCGCGTCCCGCCGGCCGACAACCCCGAGCTTGCGGTAGATGCTGCGCGCGTGGCTCTTGGTGGTGTTCACCGAGATGTAGAGCTCCGAGCCGATCTCGATGAAGGTGAGCATGGTCGGCAGGTAGCGGAGCACGGCCCGCTCCCGCTGGCTCAGCGGCACGATCAGCGCCGGCATCGGTGAGACGGCCGCCGGCGCCGGGTCGAGGGATGCCTGGGCAAGCTCGTCCAGGAACGGCCACGAGGCGTCGACCCAATCGCGATAGCGGGCCAGCAGCGCGCGGGCCGGCGCCGCGGCGTCCAGGAGGGCGCGCCGGTGCTCCTCTGGCTCGGCGAGGTCGATGGCAAGCGCCAACGACGCCGCGACCTCGTCGGGAATGTCGAGCGCGTGGCTGGCCACCGCGTGCAGCAGCCACGCCTGGATGAGGGAATCCAGATCGGCTGCTGGCATCGTGCCGTCGATGAGGGGCGAGAGGCTCGAGTTCGCGCCGGTGGGGTTACCCTCGGCCAGCTGCAGACGGGCGAACGCCACGGCTTCCTGTGCGGCTGGCTTGTCTGTTTCGAGTGCCTCCAGGAGCCTGCGGGCGGACCCGGTGTCGCCGGCGGCGAGGTGCAGCTCGGCCTCGCTGGTCGCAAGCCAACGCAACAGGAGCCGGGGCTGGTGCCAGCCCGCCAGCTCGTGGCGGGCCGCGCTGAACTCGGCGAACGCGCCGCTCAGGTCGGCCTGGGCATGCCGCAGCCGGCCCGCCACGATCCTGCCGGCGACCCTGAGCGGTCGCTCGGGCGCGCCGCCGGCCGCCTCGACCGTCCGCCCGAGGTAGTCGCCTGCGGTGGCGAGGTCGTCCCGCAGGTAGTGGACCCAGGCAAGCGCCAGCAACGCGCCGGTCACCGGGGCCGATGAGGTCGACCCGCGCGCGCCGGCGAGCTGGAGTGCAGCTTGGCCGGTCTGGACGGCGTGGTCGATCCGTCCGCGGACGGCATGCAGCAGCGCCAGCTGGCTCAGGCAGTCGAGCTGCACGTCGTCGAGCTCGGCCCACAGCGCGGCGGCCCGACCTGCTCGCAGGTGGGCTTCGGCGGCGTCCAGATCCCCGCTCCACAGCTCGGCGGTGCCGAGGCCGGACAGCGCGACCGCCCGTGCTTCGGCGGCAAGGGCAGCCGCGCCGGCGCCCCCTTGGAGCTGCCCATGCGCCTCCAGCACAGCACAGCCGGCGGCCAGAACCTCGTCGAGGTCGCCGGCCCGACTGGCCCGGAGCAGCCGGCAGATCGCCAGGATCAGAGCGAACCGGGGGCGCCGGTCATCGGCCAGCATTTCCATTTGCTCTTGGGCCAGGTGCTCGAACGCCGTTGTTCCGTCGTCGTTGGAGACGACCTGCTCGGCGGTCGCCAGCAGCGCGAGCTCCGGGAGGCGCATGGCGTCCGCCGGCAGCCGGTCCAGCAGATCTGCGATCACCGCTTCCTTGCCGCGTAGGAGGCGGCCGAATCCGTGCTCGGCGACGAGGTCGGCCGCGGAGCCCCAGTCCTGCACCGCGACCGATTGCTGGATGGCCTCCCTCGGGAGGTCATGCTCGGCATACCAGCGTGCTGCTCGACGGCGGAGCTCGATACTCTCCTGTGGTGCCTCGCGCCGCAGCTCGTAGGACAACAGCTCGGCGAACAGCGGGTGGTAGCGATACCTGTGGCGCCGGGAACCGAGCTCCACGACGAACACGTTGGCCTGCTCCAGCCGGGCCAGGGTCTGCTCGCCGTCGTCCCGGCCGGTGAGGGCGTTGGCCAGTTCCCAGTTCAACTCATCGACGATGCAGGTCCGCAGCAGAAAGCTGCGCAGCTCGGCTGGCTGCTGGTCGAGGACCTCAGAGACCAGGTAGCTGGCCAGGCTGCGGTCGTCGCCGGCCAGCTCCATGACATAGACGTGGGGGTCCGGCTGGTGCTGCATCGACACGGCCGCCAGGCGCAGCCCCGCCGCCCATCCCTCGGTCCGGGCCTGCAGCACGGCCAGGTCGTCGTCGGACAGCCTCGGCCGGTAGTCGTAGTCAGCGAGCAACTCGGCGACCTCGGCGACGGTGAAGGCCAGGTCAGCGGCGCGCACCTGGGTCAGGCGGCCGCCGACCAGCAGCCGTTGCAACGGCAAGGGCGGGTCGGCTCGGGTCGACAGGACGATCCGAAGTTGCGGGGGGGCATGGCGGATCAGGAACTCGATCCCTTGCAGCACGCGGGCGTCGGTGAGCTCGTGGACGTCGTCGAGCACCAGCACCACCGGAGCGGCCAGCTGGTCCAGACCATGGACGAGCAGGGGCAGCAGGGCGTCGTCGCCCTCCGGCGACGGCAGCAGGGACTGCAGCTGGTCGTCGGCCGGCACGGCACCCGACCGGCAGAGCGCGGCCAGCACATAGGTCCAGAACTGAACCAGGTCGTTGTCACCAGGGTCCAGCGACAGCCATGCGACCGGCCCGGGGAGGGATGCTGTCGACATCCAGGAGGCCAGCAGCATCGTCTTGCCTGATCCGGCTGGGGCGGCAAGCAGGGTCACAGGTCGCTCGATCCCGGTGTCGAGCAGGGCGAACAGCCGCGGCCTTGCGACCATGTGTTCCGGCATGTGCGGGGCGGCGAGCTTGCTGGAGAGCAGCGGCATGCCGGTTGCGGCAGGCCGTCGGCGGCGAGTCCAACTGGACGGGTCGGAGGGCGTCGTCTTCTCGTCGCCCGTCGATGTGGCGTCATCACGGCGCTGGACTGCAACGGTCATCGAACGCCCTTCTAGACGGGCTGTGAGCCGGCGGTGTTCCCTGGGCCGAGCTGCGGGTTGGCGGGAGGACCTTCGTCCCCAATGGCATTGACGCTGACCAGATCCAGACCGAGCTCCCCGACCCGATCCAGGAGGCCATGCAGCTGGGACTGGTCCACGACCATGCCGGTGATCTCGGTCTGGCCGCCGCCGCTCTGCACCGTCATCCCGTCGAAGGCCAGCGCGAAGCGGCCGCTCAACTCGCCGTCGATGACGATCCGGTAGCACGTTGGTGTCATGGCGGTTTCCTGGTCGGTTCCATCCCTTGTGTTGCCTAACCAGGATCGCCGCGACAAGACGAGACGTCTTCATCCATCAACCCAATTCATCAGGATGAGATGCGGTCGCCGGGAGCGGCCAAGCGCCCTCGCAGGTCAATCACCCACATGGGGTGATACCGGGTCGCGCGAAGCACGGGGACGATGCGAGGCGGCGCAAGGCTGGAAGCTTGGTGAGACGACAGGAGGCACACCGTGCCAGACGACATCCAGCGAGAGATCCTTCCGGTCCCTGACCGTCCGTCCACGGGGCTGGTCACCTACGACGCCAAGGACCCGGCGACCAGCTTCCCGCCGATCGAGCCGCTACAGCCCCCCGCCGGGGCGCCCAATGTGCTGGTGGTGCTGCTCGACGACATCGGGTTCGGGGCCGCGAGCGCGTTCGGCGGCCCGTGCTCGACGCCGATTGCCGAGCGACTTGCGACGACCGGCCTGAAGTACAACCGGTTCCACACCACCGCCCTGTACTCGCCGACCCGGGCGGCGCTGTTGTCGGGCCGCAATCACCCGGCCAGGCCGTGAACCATTTTGACGGCGGCCACTACCGAGGTGCGCAGGCCGCCACCCCAGTGGGCTGTCCTTTGAGCCAGAGTCGGGTTGGGTATAGGGGCAAGCTCCATCGCGGGTCCGCTACAAGGTGTTGCCGCTGGCGTCACACGGAAGCTGCATTCGACGGCATCGGTGGCCTCCGTCCCGACGCGATGGAGCGGACCTTGAAGGTCATCGATCAGGAGCTCAGCGCAACCCAGCGTCGAATGCAGCTTCCGTGTGACGCCAGCGGCAACACCTTGTAGCGGACCCGCGATGGAGCTTGCCCTATACCCAACCCGAGTCTGGCTCCAAGGACAGCCCACTGAGGTGGCGGCCTGCGCACCTCGGTAGTGGCCGCTGTCAAAATGGTTTACGGCCTGGCCGGGTGATTGCGGCCCGACAACAACGCCGCCCGGGTCGGCGAGTACAGGGCGGTGGTGTGGAACCGGTTGTACTTCAGGCCGGTCGTCGCAAGTCGCTCGGCAATCGGCGTCGAGCACGGGCCGCCGAACGCGCTCGCGGCCCCGAACCC
>JASLIH010000303.1 GCA_030152105.1 Actinomycetes bacterium | reverse complement strand
TGGAGCCGTTCCTCCAGGTGGACGGTCACGGTGTCGCCCGCCTCCTTGCCGATCGCCTTGCGGACGTCGGCCTTCACCGGGAGCTTGTGGGTGCCGTCGCCCATGGCCATGAAGGAGCTCCGGAAGGGGTGGCCGTCGATCGTCCCCCGGACCTTGACCAGCCCCCGGGTGCCGAAGAACTCCACCGAGTCGGGCCAGACGAGATAGGTCCAACCGCCCTGATTGGGGCTCTTCTGGAGCGTTGCCGTGAACTGCTGGTCCATTCAGCTGCCCTCCACCAGGATCAGGCTGTTGCCGTCCGGGTCGCGCAGCGCGAACATCGGCGGCGCCTCCGCCATCCGCAGCACCTCCGGGTCCGTGTCGACGCCGCGTGCCCGGAGCTCGGCATGGTCGTTGCCGGCGTCCTGGGTCAGGAGGCGGATGCCGGCCGGGACACCCGCGGGAACGAGCGCGATGGTCGTCGCCGAGCCCGGCGGCGCCACCTCGATCCAGCGTCCGGCTCCAAAGGGCAGGTCCCGGCGCTTCTCGAAGCCGAGCTGGCCAACATAGAACTCGAGCGCCCGGTCCTGGTCGGTCACGGGAACGCCAACCGTTCCCACCGCGGTGATATGGGTCGTTCCGCCCATCCCATCCTCCTCTTGCCGGCATCGGTGCGGCCCTCGCCGCTCACCAGGAGGTCGAAGCTGCCGAGCTACTCTCGACATGCATGGACAAGAAAGTCTCGGGACTGTGGAGGCGCCAGTGAAATACCTGATCCTGATCTACAGCAACCCGGCCTCCCGGGAGATCTGGGAGGGGTTCTCCGACGACCAGCGCGCCGAGGGGTTCCGCTACTACGCCGCCCTGGCCGAGGAGCTGGCCGCCTCTGGGGAGCTGATCGTCACCGAGGCCCTCGCCGACCCGTCCCTGACCAGGCGCGTCTCGGTCCGCGACGGCCAGACGCTGACCACCGATGGCCCCTATGCCGAGGCCAAGGAGCTGCTGGCCGGCTTCTTCCTGCTCGACTGCGCAGGCCCCGAACGGGCCGTCGAGATCGCCGGCCAGATACCGGAGGCCGCCTTCGGGCTGGTCGAGGTGCGGCCCATCCTGCAGCTCGGCGGCTAGGTCCTCGGACGCAGCCACAGCGCCGCCTGGGTTGGCTGCATGGTCTGGTCGACCACGGCCAGCAGCTCGGCGGTCAGGCTGTCCAGGTCGACCTGCTGGCGCAGCCGCTTGCCGAACGTCTGAATTGTCTGGGCGGCGTCGTTGCGGCGCCGGTTGAAGCGCCGGTCCACCACCTCCTGGACGCGGCGACGGGCGGGCTGGAACACCGCCGCCACCGCCAGGGTCGCCGCCGCCACGGCCAGACTCGACCGCCGGCCGAGCAGCTGGCCGAGGCCGAGGACGACCCCGGCGTAGGCGCCGCCGAGCAGGACGGTGAGCACGCCATAGGTGAGCGTGCGGCTGATGATCCGGTCGAGGTCGTACAGCCGGTAGCGCAGGACCGCGGCGGCGATGGCCAGCGGGACCAGGGCGACACAGATGCCGAAGAGCCCGTCCCGCACGGGTGCGTTCCCGGTCACCACCCCGGCCAGGGTGCCGGCCACGGCCAGCGCGGCCAGCCCGGCGGCCAGGGCGACCCAGCGCAGCTGCTGGCGCTCCACCCCGCGGGCGCGGCGAAAGCGCAGCACCATGGCGACGGCCCCGACCGGCACGGCGAGCGCGGTCACCGCGGCGGCCAGCCCCGCGACCATGGCCGACCACCATCCGGAGAGGGCGGGGACGACCAGCGGATCGGGGACCGATGTATATGGCACGTCCAGCGTTCTCTGGACCAGCACCGTGGACGCCAGGAACAGCGCCGGCCCGACGGCCGCGGTCCAGGCCCACCACCGCCAGCGGGGGGACGGCAGGGACCCGGTGGGTGTCAGCAGCAGGATGAAGCCGAGCAGGGCCGGCCAGGCGATGTAGCTCTTCTCGGCGCAGACGGCGAGGTAGTCGGCGGCCGGGAGCGCCCCGGGCCGGGCCAGCAGCCCATAACGCGCGTACCCGTCGGTCACGCCGGAGACCACCACCGAGAGCCCGAGGGCTAGCAGCAGCCAGCCCACCGGGTGGCGGGGCCGGCGGCTGGCCAGCACCGCGCCGGCCGTCGTGCCGCTGAAGATCGCCAGCACATAGGGAGCGCCGTCGGTGGTGAGCTGGAGCAGGTCGGTCCGCCCGGCCTGGCGGAGCAGGTGGTCGAACCACAGGACACTGACGGTGCCGGCCATGGCCAGTCCCCACAGCGCCCACGCCAGCGCGCCCGGCCACCGGCGCGGTCGGCCCGGCCCGGCCGCGGGCGTCACCGCCATGGTCCTCGCCGCACCAAGGGCGCCACCGGCACCGCCACCTCCCAGCATTGTGGACTCGCGACCAGTGTGGCCGGCCTGCGTCCCGGCAACGTTACGGGCGGCGGCTCCCTCCGCCTGCCCGGACGGGTCAGTAGGGGAGCTGCTGGAGGGCCCAGCCGTTGCCGTCGGGGTCCTTGAAGTAGGCGTAGGAGACGGTGGGCTTGCCGGGGGCGCCCATGTCCTGGACCTCGCTGACCTCGACGCCGCGTTCCAGGAGCTCGGACCGGGCGGCGTGGATGTTGGGGACGACCAGGTGGAGTCCCTGGACCGAGCCGGGAGGGGTCTCGACGACGCCGACCCCGATGCAGATCGAGCAGGACGACCCGGGCGGGGTCAGCTGCACGACCCGGAACGACTCTCCGAAGCGTTCGTCGAGGTCGGCGTTGAAACCGACCTGCTCGGTGTAGAAGGCCTTGGCCCGGTCGACGTCGGTCACCGGGACCGGTACCAGCTCGAGCTTCATCTCCATGGCGCGGTTGTCCTTTGCCGGTGCGGATACGGATGCGGCGGGACAGCTATCCTCTGCTGGGTCCGGGGTCGAGACAAGGAGAGCCGGGGCGTGAGCGAGAGCGGGACCGGGGCGGACGGGACGCCGCTGGACGGGCTGCGGGAGCAGGTCCGGGAGGCCGCCAGGGCGGCGGCCGCCCACGACCTGGCCCCCAAGCCGCCGCGGGCCTCGGAGGTCACGCTGTCCCAGCACATGGACCTGTCCACGGCCAACATCATGGGCAACGTCCACGGCGGCGAGATCATGAAGATGATCGACACCGCCGCCGGGATCGCGGCCAGCCGGCACGCCGGCGGGCCGGTGGTGACGGCCTCCCTGGACCAGATGAGCTTCCTGCACCCGGTGCACGTCGGCGACGTGGTGCTGGTGCGGGCGTCGGTGAACGACGTCGGGCGGACCTCGATCGAGGTCGGGGTGCGGGTCGAGGCCGAGGAGATCCTGAGCGGCCGGCGCACCCACACCTCCTCGGCCTACCTGGTGTTCGTGGCCCTGGACGAGCGCGGCCAGCCGCGGCCGGTGCCCGGCCTGGTGCCGGAGACCGACGTCGAGCGGCACCGTCAGGCCGAGGCCAAGATCCGCCGCGAGCACCGCCTGGCCAGCGCCGAGGCCATCCGGCGGCGGCGCGACCAGCTCGAGGCGTGAGCGCGGCCGCCCGGCCCGGTGGCGACGGGGCGGTCACGCCGGGACAGGTGCTGGCCGGGCTGCTGCTGGCCGGGGTCGTGCTCTGGCTGCTGGCCCCGTTCGCCGGGGTCGACCCGCCGCGGCGGCTGACGGTCAGCAACGCCCCCTGGACCGACGAGGGCTTCAACCTGGCCAACGCCCGCGAGCGGGCCCTGAGCGGCCAGTTCGCCACCGGGGACGTCGACCGGAGCCTGACCAACGGTGTCTACAGCGTGCTGGCGGCGGCGACGTTCGCCGTGACCGGGCCGAGCCTTGCCGCCGGGCGGGCCCTGTCCATGGTCGCGGTCGCCGGGGCGGTGCTGCTGCTGGCCCTCGGGCTGGTCCGGCCCCTCGGCCGGCCGGCCGCCCTGCTGGCCGCCGCCGCCCTCGGCGGGGCCAACCTCATGCTCGAGCACGGCCGTCTCGCCATGGTCGAGGCGACCGTCGTCGTGCTGCTGACCGGCGCGTTCGTGCTCGCCACCCGGGCCGCCTGGCGGCCGTCGGCCACCGCCGGGGCCGGGCTCGGGCTGCTGGTCGCGGCCGCGGTGTCGGTCAAGGCCAACGCGCTGCTGCCCGGGCTGGTGCTGCTGGGGGTGGTGCTGGTCGCGGCCGCCCGCCGCCGGGACCGGCCGGCCCTGGCCATGGGCCTGACCGGGCTGGCCACCCTGCTCCTGGCCGGGGCGGCCTGGCTGGTGGCGGTGGCCCTGCCCAACTGGGAGCGGTTCCGGACCGCCCTGCGGATCTGGCCGACGGTCGAGTACCTGGGGACGCCGGTGGCGGTCGCCGGGCGGGTCGGGCGCTATCTGGCCAACTCGGACCAGGCGCTCGGGCGCAGCCTGCCCCTGCTGGTGGCGGCCGCCCTCGGGCTGGCCGCGCTGGCCCGGCGCTGGCCGCGGCTGGAGCCGGCGGCCAGGGACGCCCTGGTCATGGCCGGCCTGTGGGGGGCCGGGCTGTGGCTGGCCGTGGCCGTGGGGGACTACCTGCCCGGGCACTACACCGCCCCCAACCGCTATGTCGTCCCGGCGCTGCCCGGGCTGGCCGTCCTGGCCGGGTTCGGGCTGGCCGACCTGGCCGACCTGGCCGGCCGGGCCGTCGGCGGGGCGGAGCGCGACCCGGGGAACCGGGGCCGGGCCGGGCGGGCGGCCGGGCTGGCCGCGGTCGTCCTCGGGGTCGCGGTGGCCCTGCCCGGGGTGCTCCAGTACCTGGACGGGGCGAGGGCCAGCGGCCGCCTCCGCGAACAGGGGCAGCGGGCCCTGGCCGCCTCGCTGCCCTCCGACGCGGTGGTGTTCGGGGCCTACGCCCCGACCCTGCTGTTCGACACCCGGCTGACCACCTTGACGCCGTGGCCGACCGCCGATGCCAACGTCCGCGACCCGGTGGGACGGTTCGGGGTGACCCACGTGCTGGTCGGCACCGGGCCGGGCGACCCGACGGCCACGGTGGCCGGCCTCACCGCCCGCCCCACCCGCCCCCGGCTGGCCCGGATTCCGTGGGGGAACGGCGAGCTGTACCTGTACGGCCCGCCGAGCGGCCTCGGGCCCGGGGTGTCGCCGGTTGCCTCGCCGATTGACTACGATCCCCGGGCAGAGTCGTCCGCCAGCCGTAGGTAGGTCCCCGATGCCCACTGACCCGTCCCAGCCCAAGGTCGTCGTGGTGATGCCGGCCTACAACGCCGCCCGGACGCTGGTCCGCACCTACCGCGACATCCCGCCGGGCGTGGTCGACCACGTCATCCTGGTCGACGACCTCTCCCGCGACGACACCGTGGCCGTGGCCGAGCTGCTGAACCTCCAGGTGGTCGTCCACCGCCAGAACCTCGGCTACGGCGGCAACCAGAAGACCTGCTACGACACCGCCCTGGCCGAGGGCGCCGACGTGGTCGTGATGCTCCACCCCGACTACCAGTACGACGCCACCCGCATCCCCGAGCTGGTCGCCCCCATCCTGACCGGCGAGGCCGACATGGTCCTGGGCAGCCGCTTCCTCGGCGACCCGCTGGCCGGCGGCATGCCCCGCTGGAAGTACTCGGCCAACCGGTTCCTCACCACCCTCCAGAACCGCGCCTACGACCTGCGCCTGTCGGAGTACCACACCGGCTTCCGGGCGTATTCCCGCAAGCTCCTGGAGACGATCGACTACCACGCCAACTCCAACGACTTCGTCTTCGACCAGGAGCTGGTCGGCCAGGTCGTCCGGGCCGGCTTCCGCATCGCCGAGATCCCCGTCCCCACCCGGTACTTCGCCGAGGCCAGCTCGGTCAACTTCCGCCGGTCGGTCGTCTACGGCCTCTCCACCCTCCGCACCCTGCTCCACCACCGCACCACCGACCGGTAACTGGGCGCTACTGCTCGGCCTGGTCCTGCTGGCCGGGCTGGTCCTGCTGGCCCGGGCCCTGCGCGAGCGCACCCGGGCCGAGCAGCGGGTGGTCGACGGCGAGGAGCGGACCCGGGAGATCCTGGAGGCGACCGCCGAGGCCTTCATCTCGATCGACGCCGCCGGGGTCGTCACCATCTGGAGCCCCTGCTGAACCGGCGGGTCGAGGTCACCGCGGTCCACAAGGACGGCCACCGGTTCCCGGTGGAGCTGGTCATCTGGCCGGCCGGGTCGGGGCCGGAGACGGTCTTCAACGCCTTCGCCCACGACATCAGCGAACGGCGCGGCAACGAGGAGGCGGTCCGGGCCAGCAACGAGCGCCTCGGCCTGGCCCTCGACGCCTCCAGCATGGGCTACTGGGACCGG
>JASLIH010000298.1 GCA_030152105.1 Actinomycetes bacterium | reverse complement strand
TGGTCGCCCTCGGCCAGCTCCGCCTCCAGGGCGGCTTCGCCGCCTCCAGCGCCGCCTGGCGCTGGGTGGTGGGCCTGTACGCCGGCGGGGTGCTGGACCCCGCCCCGCTGGTCACCCACCGCTTCGGCCTGGAGGAGGCCACCGAGGCGTTCGCGGCCCTGACCGCCCCCGGCGGGGACGCGGTCAAGATCCTGGTCAGCCCCGGGCGCTGAGCCGCGGGGTGGTGTCGACCAGCTCGACCGGGTTGGCGAGCCGGCCGAGGCCGGTGATGGCGATCGTCACCCGGTCGCCGGGGCCGAGGGTGAGCTCGGGCGGGGGGACGATCGAGGTGCCACAGAGCAGCACCGCCCCCAGCGGCAGCTCCTGGCCGCGCCAGAGCCAGTCGACCAGCTCGGGCAGGCTCCGTTTCATGTCCGCCACCGAGCAGCTGTCGCCGAACAGCTCGGCCCCGTCCCGCTCGATGGACAGGGTGATCTCCATGGCGGCCGGGTCGGCCGCCTCGCCGACCGGGACCAGGCAGGGACCGAGCGCGCAGCTGCCCGCGTACAGCTTGGCCTGGGGCAGGTAGAGGGGGTTCTCGCCCTCGATGGACCGCGACGACACGTCGTCGCCGATGGTGTAGGCGACGATCTCGCCGCGCCGGTCGGCCACCACCGCCAGCTCCGGCTCGGGCACGTCCCAGTCGGAGTCGGCCCGCACCCCGATCGGCTGGCCCGGCCCCCTGGCCGTGCCCGGCAGCGCCTTGAGGAACAGCTCGGGCCGGTCGGCCAGGTAGACCTTGTCGTAGGCGTCCAGCCCGCCGGACTCCTCCAGGCGGGCGTCGCGGCTGCGCAGGAAGGTCACCCCGGCCGCCCAGACGGGCTGGGCGCCGACAGGGGCCAGCACCCGGGCGCCGGCGGGGACGGGGTCGCCGGCCGGCGTGTCGAGCAGCCGCTCCAGGGCGCCCGGGTCGCCGCCGAGCACGCCGTCGATGGTCGCCCCCGGGTCGAGCAGCTCGGCCGGCCCGGCCGTGGCCGGGCCGCGGGCCAGCCGGGGTCGTCCGTCCACCAGGAGCCGCCACAGCGCCATCGTTCAGCCTCCCTGGTGGGGAAGGATGGTGATGGTCCGGGTCGAGGTGTAGAGCTCCCGGGCGGCCTTGCCCTGCTCGCGGGGGCCGTAGCTGGAGTCCTTCTCGCCCCCGAACGGGGCGAGGTAGTCCACGCCCGAGGTCGGCGCGTTGACCCGGATCATGCCGGTGTCGAGCCGGGCGGCCAGCTGCAGCGCCCGGTCCAGGTCGCGGGTGAACACGGAGCTGACCAGGCCGTAGCGGACCCCGTTGGCCACGGCCACCGCCTCGTCGGCGTCGGCCACGGCCAGCACCACCGCGATCGGGCCGAACACCTCCTCCTGGGCCAGCCGGGCGTCCGCGGCGAGCCCGTCGACCAGGGTCGGGGCCACCCACCAGCCGTCCCGGTCGACGACGTCGCCGCCGGTCAGCATGCGCCCGCCGCCGGCCACGGCCTCCTCGGCCGCCTGCGTGACCCGGCGCATGGCCTGCTCGGTGATGACCGGCCCGACCACGGTGCCCTCGTCGGACGGGTCGCCGACGGCGAGGCCGTCCACGGCCGCGACCAGCGCCTCGGTGAACGGGCGGGGGTCGCCGACCACGATGGCCCGGCTGGTGGCGGTGCACTTCTGGCCGGCGTAGCCCATGGCGGCCCCGGCGATCACCGCCGCCGCCCGCCGCGGGTCGGCATCCGGCAGCACGATCGAGGCGTTCAGGCCGCCCATCTCGGCCTGGCAGGGGATGCCCCGTCCGGTCGCCGCCACCGCGACCCGGCGGCCGACGGCCACCGAACCGGTGAAGGAGACACAGTCCACCCGTTCCACCAACGCCTCGCCGGTCCCGGCCCCGCCGGGCACGACCTGGAACAGGTCGTCGCCGACGGCGGGGGCCAGCAGCTCGGCCAGGCGCAGGGCGCACCCGGTGGCGTCCGGCGACGGCTTGAGCACGACCGCGTTGCCGTAGGCCAGGGCCGGGGCCGCCTTCCAGAGCGGGATGGCCACCGGGAAGTTCCACGGGGTGATCAGCCCGGCCACCCCGCGGGGCCGCCGCCGGGCCAGCAGCAGCCCGGCCGGGCTCGGGCCCGGAAAGGTCTCGCCGTCCGGGTCGAGGGCCTGCTGGGCGTAGTAGCGCAGGATGCCGACCCCGCGGCCGACCTCGGCGGCCGCCTCGGTGATCGGCTTGCCCACCTCCCGGACCATCAGCCCGGTCACCTCGTCGGCAGCCCCGGCGAGGGCGTCGGCGGCCACGGCCAGCGCCGAGGAGCGCTCCAGCGCCGGCGCGCCCGCCCAGCGACCGGCGGCCGCCCGGCCCCGCTCGACCGCGCCCGACACCGCCTCCGCGTCCGCCTCCTCGACCTCGACCACCAGGTCGTCGGGCCGCTGGGGGGATCGGCTCTGCAACGCCACCTGCCTCGCCTCCATCACCTCACTCGGCTGCCGCGCCAAGCCTATCCGCCCGGCCCGGGTCGTACTCCCCGGCCCATGAGGGTTCGGTTAGCGGGCCGCTCGATGCTGGAGCTCCGGACCGAGGACGAGGACGGTGAGCATGCGGCGGACCCACCCACCTCCGGACCCACCGGCCCGGGCGCCGATCGCCACCCTGCCCAGCCCGTTGCAGTCGCTGTGGGCCCTGGCCGTGGCCATCGCCGAGTCGGCGGCCGAGATCGCCGACACCCGCCCCATCCCCAGCTGGCGGGCCAGCGCCTACCTGTACGCCGCCGCCGACCAGGCCTGGGGCTCCGACGGCCCCGGCGGCCCCGCCGGCTGGCGCACCGACCGCACCGGATCGGGCGGCGAGTTCCGCTTCGCCGTCCTCCTGGCCGAGGCGGCCACCGCCCGCTTCATCTCCGGCGACGGCTACCTCAGCAACCGCCAGCTCGCCACCGACCTCCGCCACGGCGCCGCCTGGCTCGCCGCCGGCGCCCTCCTCCCCCAGCGCAGCCCCACCACCCAGCCCACCTGATCCCGGGAGCTGCGGTCAGCGGGGGCGACCCCTTCCGTTCCGGCAGAGTTCACCCCGGGACCCTGGAATGGCCGGCCGGCTCCGCCCGATACTGGGGGCGATGAGAGCACGAGCTGGCATGGATGACCAGCGCCGCGACCTGGGGGTCGCCACTTGCCCGCATGGGCACCGGAGCCCCGCCAACCCTGTTCCTGTCCCGCCTGCCTGGCCGAACGCGGCGAACGGGCCTGCCCCGACTGCGGCACCGTGATCCCGGGCACCTGGGCACGCTGCTGGCCATGCGAACAGGAGCGGCAGGCCGCCATCTGGGCGATCCAGCGGTACTGGACCAGCTGAGCCCGGTGGCGACTCCGCCGCCGAGATCTTCAGCCGATCTGGTTCACCCGGACTCGGCGTCGAGGAACTCGCCGACCATCGAGGACAGCCAGTCGGTCCGCTGCACCAGGGTGACGTGGGTGGTGCCGGGGAGCACGGCCAGCCGCGCGCGGGGCAGGCCGACCAGGTCGCCGATGACCCCGCCCCCGAGGAGGCGGAACATCTCGACGGCGTGCTCGGGCTGGACGATGTCGGAGTCGCCGATGATGAGCATGGTCGGGGCGGCGATCGCCCGGACCTCGTCGGCCGACCACTGGGGCAGGCCGACGTCCATCTGGGTGATCTTCTCGATCAGCCTCGGCCAGTCGTCCGGGTTGGGCGCGACCCTGGCGTAGTCCCGCTCGAACGGGGTGCCGGCCAGGTGCTCGGGCTTGAGCTCGGACATGTTGTCCAGGAGCCCGGGGTGCAGCCCGTCCAGCCGGTAGCTGGCCGAGGCGAGCACCAGCCTGCCGACCAGCTCCGGGTGGTCGAGGGTGAGCTGCATGGCCACCGCCGACCCGGAGCTGTAGCCGAACAGGTCGGCCTGCCCGATCCCCAGGTGGCGCAGCAGGGCGACGGTGTCGCTGGTCCAGTTCTGGATGGACAGCGGGCGGTCGATGTCGGCGGTGTGGCCGTGGGCCTGCTGCTCCACGCCGATGACCTGGCGGCTCTTGGCCAGCGACGGGATGATCCCGCCGAAGTCGACGCCGATGGTGGACAGGTTGCCGTGGAGCAGGACCAGCGGCCGCCCGCTCGCGTCCCCGTGGACCTCGTAGTACATCTGGAGGCCGTTCACCGGGGCGTAGCCGTGGCCGTTGCCGCCGGCCTGGCCGGTGGGCTCCGTCATAGGTGGCCTCCCCGTCACTGGCTGGTCTGGAACAGCCGGCCGAGCCAGGCCTGCCAGGCCCGCTCGGCCTCGTCCGCGTCGACGCCGTCGGCGTAGAGGTGATGGCCGGCGGCGACCATGCCGTTGTGGCCGCGGACGAACCGGTACAGGCCGTCCTCGGTCCGCACGCCGAGGGTATCCGGCGAGACGTAGTCGACCACGCCCTCGATGGGGTTCAGCCCCTCGGGGGTGAGCCGCACCTTGTCGCCCTCGGTCGCCGGGCCGTCCAGGCCGAGGCCGTCGTACAGCCTCGGCCAGATCTGCTCGACGTCGCCGGCATCGGGCACCACGGCCATGACCGGCGCGGCCGCCCGGCCCCGGAACCAGGCAAGGTACTGGGCCAGCTGGTGCAGGAACATGTCCCAGCCCGTGTCGAGGGCGTCGTACTCGCTTTCCCAGTCGTCGCCAAGGACACCGCTCTGGACCAGCCGCAGCACGCAGGTGCCGTCGTCGCGGCCCTCGATCAGCCACTCGAAGGCCATGAAGTCCTCGGCGTCCGGATAGCGCCCGCCGTAGGCGAAGCGGCGCGGCGGGTCCCAGGCGGTGACCGTGCCCTCCTCGGTGCTCGGGCCGATGGTCATGGCCGTCCGGCCGCCCTCGCGCGGCTCGACCTCGTTCCGGCCCATGAACCAGCCGTCGATCCCGGGGCCGGTGGCGATCGCCTCCCACACCTGCTCGGGGGAGGCCTTGAGGGTGATCTCCTTGCGCAGCTCAAACTTGTGCGGCATGGCTAGAGCTCCTTCGTCTCGTCCTTGACACTCGGGTGGACTGCCACGACCAGGCGGTGGTCACGCCCACCGGCGGCCGTCGGGTCGTGGTACCTGGCGACCAGGCCGGCGACGGCTCCGGCCAGCTCCTCGGCGAAGGCGGCCCGGTCGGCCGCCGAGGCGAACCGGACCTCCCCGTCGAGCGCGAACGTCGCCACCCGCTGCCCGGCCCTGGCCGCCCCGGTCATCAGGTCGCCGACGTCGCGGACGAGCCGGGACGCCACCGCCAGCAGCCAGGCCGCCGAGACCCGGTCGGGCGCCCGCCCCGGGTCGGGCTGGACCGCGGCCAGCGCCGCCGGCGAGATCACGTACGACGCCGCCGTCGCCCGCAGCACCCGCTCGGTGCAGTTGCCCTTGCGCCGCTCCTCGACCAGCTCGACCAGCCCGTGCCGCTCCAGCGCCCGCAGGTGGTAGTTCACCTTCTGCCTCGACAGCCCGACCCGGGCGGCCAGCATGGTCGCCGACGCCGGCTCGGTCAGCTCCCCCAGCAGCCTGGCCCGAACCGGGTCGAGCGACACCTCGGCCACCGCCGGGTCCCCAATCACCGCCACGTCCAGCATGGGCGCCACCCTAGATCCGAAGATTATTGTTGTCAAGACGACTAGAGTCGTCGGAGTTGCGGCGGGGCGCGCCCGGCCAGTGGGCTGCGGGCGGCGGCCGTTCCCCGCCGGTGGAGGCCGCTGCTATACTCGAACGTACGTTCGAGCCAGGGGGTCGCCATGTCCGCCGACGCCGACCACGAGGTCATCGACAGTCCTGAGGCGTTGTTCCGCCATCTGTACGAGGAACACGGGGTCGAGGAGGCCCGCGACCTGGACCCGGACTCGGCCCCGCTCCAGTTCTGGCTCCGCCGCCACGCCGACCTGGAACGCGCCCAGCGGGCGGCCCGCCGCCAGCCCGACCGACCCCCGGCCCGACCGGAGCCGGAACCAGAGGCTGGATCCTCCGCGCAGCGACCGCCGGAGCCGGAGGCTCGGACCTCGGCCCAGCGACCGCCGGAGCGGGAGGTCCGCCCCGCAGCGAAGCGGCCGCGTGCGGCGGATGGCCGGTCCCCGGCCCAGCCGCCGCGGCCGGAGGCGCGCGGGGTGGGCCGTGACGGGCGGCGCCACGCCGGGTTCGGGGACCCGTTGGTCGAGGCCGTGGCCCGGGCCCTGGCCGGTCGGGGCTATGACGAGGCGGTCGTCCGCTCGGCCATCCGCTCGTTCGCCGCCGACAGCCGAGGCCCGTCCGGAGAGGCGGCCGTCCGGACCGCCCTCATCGAGCCCATGCTCCAGTCGGCCGCCGAGCGCCTGCTCGGCGCGCCCACCGAGGGTCGCCCGGCAGACGGCCCCCCACCGTTCCCGGCCTCGGCGCGCCGCCAACCAGCCCCAGAGCCTGAGCGGCCCGAGCCCGCCCAGGCGGCCTCGTCCCGGCCGGCGGCAGCTCGACCAGAACCCGACCCGGCACCGGCCTCGGCGCCTCGGCGGGAGGAACCGGTGCGGCCGGAGGCGGCGTGGGCGGTGCTCTGGGCCGACCTGGCCGACAGCGGGCGGCGAACCGGCGAAGGCGCCGAGTCGGGGGGCGACGACGGGGACGACCTCATGGCGGTGGCCGACGCCGTCCAGGCCCGGCGCCGGGTCCGGCTGCTGCGCCGCTGACGGCCCCGCGACCAACCCGCCCCCGGCGATGGCCAGCCAGACCCCCGGCCCGTCCCGGTGCCGGCCGGCGCGGTCAGACCTGGTACAGGGCGTCGATGCGTTCGGCGTACTTGGCGTGGATGATGCGGCGGCGGAGCTTGAGGGTGGGGGTGAGCTCCTCGCTCTCGGCGGTCCACTCGACCGGGAGGACCTCGAACCGCTTGACCTGCTCGATGCGGGCCAGGCGCTGGTTGACGGCGTCGACGGCCAGCTGGACCTCGGCCAGCACCCCGTCGGAGGCGGCCAGGGCGGCCAGGTCGCCGGCGCCCATCCCGTTGCGGGCCGCCCAGGCCGGGGCCAGCTCGTGGTCGAGCACGATCAGGGCGACCACGTACGGCCGGTCGTCGCCGTACACCAGGGCCTGGCCGATCAGCGGGTGCTCCTTGAGCAGGCCTTCGATGTTGGCCGGGGACAGGTTCTTGCCGCTGGAGGTGATGATCAGCTCTTTCTTGCGGTCGACGATCTTGAGGTAGCCGTCGTCGTCCAGCTCGCCCACGTCCCCGGTGTGCAGCCAGCCCTCGGCGTCGATCAGCTCGGCCGTCGCCTCCGGCTGCCTGAAGTACCCGGGGGTGTTGACGGGGCCCCGGACCAGGACCTCGCCGTCGTCGGCCAGGCGGACCTCGACCCCGGCCAGGGGCGGGCCCACGGTGCCGATCTTGACCTTGCCGGGCCGGTTGCCGGTGGCCACCCCGGTGGTCTCGGTCATGCCGTACACCTCGACCAGGGGCAGGCCGAGGGCGGCGAAGAACTCGGCCACGTCCACGGCCAGGGGCGAGGCCGCGCTGGAGGCGAAGCTGCAGCGGTCCAGCCCGATCGCCTGTCGAATCTTGGCCAGCACCAGCCGTTCGAGCACGGCATGCCGGGCCCGGAGCCCGACCGGCACCCGCTCGCCCCGCTGGGTGCGCCGGACGACCTCGAGGCCGGTCTCCACCGCCCGCTGGGCGATCTTGCGCTTGCGCTCGTTCTCCTCGGCGGCCAGCTTGGCCTGGATGCCGGCCCGCACCTTCTC
Organism: Actinomycetes bacterium; assembly: GCA_030152105.1. The sequence goes on along the minus strand of JASLIH010000298.1, from coordinate 6,217 downwards.
CCACACCCTGGGCACGCCGAAGAACAGCGTCGGCCGGGCCTCGCGGACGTACTCGACCGCCTGGGTGGGCTCGGGGCAGAACCAGATGTGGGTCCGCATGGTCAGCGGGCCGTAGATCGAGAGCACCCGCTCGGCGATGTGGGCCAGAGGCAGGTAGGAGACGGAGCCGCCCTCGGGGCTGAGCCCGGTCAGCCGGTCCAGCGCCGTGCACTCGAACAGGAGGTTGTGGTGGGTCAGGAGCACGCCCTTGGGCGGGCCGGTGGTGCCGGAGGTGTACAGCAGCGTGGCGTTGTCCTCGGGGCCGACCCGGCCGCGGAGGTCCTCGAAGGCGGAACGGTCGGCGGCGAGCGCGTCGCGGCCCCGGCCGACCAGCTCGTCCCAGCCGAGCACCCCAGGGCCGTCGTCGTCCTGGGCGCCGTCCAGCACCACCAGGTACTGGAGGCCGGGCAGGCCGTCGCGGATGTCCTGCCAGCGCTTGAGCATGTCCCGGTCCTCGAGGACGGCCACCTTGGCCTCGCAGTGCCCGGCCACGTACTGGATCTGCTCGGGGGCGAGGGTGAAGTAGAAGCTCGTCGGGGTGGCCCCGGCGTGGACGGCGCCCTGGTCGGCCAGGACGTGCTCGGGCCGGTTGGTGGCCATGATGGCCACGAAGTCGCCCTTGCCGATCCCGAGGCCGGCCAGGCCCATGGCGACCTCCGCGACCCGCTCGCGGTACTCGCGCCACGACAGCGTCTGCCAGGCGCCGTCGCGCTTCCAGGACATGGCGGGGGCGTCACCGTGCCCGGCCGCTTGCTCGGCCAGCAGGTCGCACAGGGTCCGGCCCTTGATCTCCTGCTCGATCTGGCGGCGCTCGGCCTCGACCCGGTCCTCGCTCATGGCGACCCACCCTCGGCTCGGTATGGCTGCTCGCTGGCGAGCATAGGTAGCCGGACCAAGCAGGTAAAGAGCCGGACCGCCGTGAGCGACTCGTTGGCGGGCCCCGGCAGGCTCGTCCCGTCCAGAGCTGTCCGTGGAAGCGAGGTGCCCATGCCCCAGGTCCTCCAGGCCGGAGCGCGCTACCTGGCCGCCCTCGACTACGCGCGCCGCGGCCTCCCGGTCGTCCCCCTCCACTACGCGGTCCGCGACCGTCGCAGCACGGCGGTCGCCTGCTCCTGCGGGGAGCCGGCCTGCGCCAGGGTGGGCGCCCACCCGCTGCCCTCCCACGGGGCCGCCGACGCCACCACCGACCCCATCCGGCTCACCTGGTGGTGGCGGCGCTTTCCCGGCGCCAACGTCGGGCTGGCCACCGGGACCAGCTTCGACGCCCTGATCGTGCACGGCTCGGCCGGCGACGCCGCCCGCTGGTCGGTGGTCGCCCAGGCCCTCCGCTCGGCCGGCCCGCTGGTGCGGGCCGGCGGCGACTCCTGGCACTTCCTCTTCGCCCCGGCGGGCCTGGCCAGCCAGCGCCCGTGGGGGCTGGCCAGGGCCGAGTGGCGGGGCTGGGGTGGCTGGGTGGTGGCCCCGCCCAGCCACCACGCCGGCGGCGCCGTGGCCGCCTGGGTGCGCGACCTCGACACCCCGCTGCCCAACCTGCCACCGGCCCTCGCCGAGCGGCTGGAGCAGGTCGGCCCGGCCGAGCCCCTCAGCCAACTCCTCTACGCCCAAGCTCGCGTCTAGGTATTCGGTGCCATGGCATATACACTCCCGCGTGTTCGGTTCATACCGCTTCAGCCAGAGGATCCAGGCAACCAAGGCAAACGATCGTAGGTCGGCGTGGTGGTAGGCACGATCGACTTCTTCCTCCTCGGCCCGCTGGAAGCACGCCAGCGTGAACGGCCGCTGCGGCTCGGCAGCATCAAGCACCGGATGCTGCTGGCCAAACTGCTGCTCCATCCCAACCAGGTCGTCTCGACCGAGGAGTTGATCGAGGCCGTCTGGGGCGAGGAGCCCCCGCCAACGGTCAAGCAGTCGCTCCAGAACCACGTCGCCGCCCTGCGCAAGTCGATCGAGGCCGGCAACGGTGCCGGTCCGCCCCGCACCCTGGTCACCCGCGACCCCGGCTACCTGCTCCGGGTCGACCTCGAGCGCCTCGACCTGCACCGCTTCCAGCGCCTGGACCGCGAGGGCCGCCAGGCGCTGGCCGCCGGCGACCCGGCGCGCGCGGCCGACCTGCTGCGCCAGGCGCTCACCCTGTGGCGAGGTCCGGCCCTGGCCGACGTCGCCGCCTCGACCGACCTCGCCTGGCCGGAGCTGGTCGGCGTGGAGGAGCTCCAGGTGGCCTCCACCGAGGCCCGGATCGAGGCCGAGCTGGCCCTCGGCCGCCACCACGAGCTGGTGGCCGAGCTGGAGGCGCTGGTCCGGCTGTACCCCCTGCGCGAGCACCTCCACGGCCAGCTGATGCTGGCCCTGTACCGCTCGGGCCGCCAGGCCGACGCCCTGGCTGCCTACCGGGCGGCCCGCAAGGTCCTGGTCGACGAGCTCGGGATCGAGCCCAGCGTCGGCCTCCAGCGGCTGGAACAGGCCATCCTGGCCCAGGACCCGGCCCTCGACCTGCTGGTCCCGGCCCGCTCGGGCGGCCCCGAGCCCCACGACGACCACGGCGACCCCGACCACGGCAACGGCACCTCCGCCGAGGGCGGGACCGTGGAGCGCAAGCTCGTCTCGGTGCTGTTCGCCGAGGTCGACGAGCCCCTCGGCGAGGCCGGGGAACGCGACCCCGAGGACGTCTCCAGCATGCTCGACCGCCACCTGGACCGGATCCGGGCCGAGATCGAGAGCTTCGGCGGCACCGTCGAGCACGCCATCGGCGGCATCACCATGGCCACCTTCGGGGTCCCCCAGACCCGCGAGGACGACCCCGAGCGGGCCGTGCGGGCCGCCCTGGCCATCCGCGACTCCCTCGCCGGCGGGGGGTCCGGGGCCCTCAAGGATCGGCCCCCGGGGGAACGGGACGGGGTGGAGCTGCGGATCGCCGTGACCACCGGCGAGGCCCTGGTCACCGACGGCACGCGGGTCGCGGGCGACCCGGTGGCCACCTGCGCCCGGCTCCAGCAGGCCGCCCCGAGCGGGACCGTGCTGGTGTCGGAGACGACCGGCCGGGCCACCGAGCGGTCGATCAGCTACGGCCCGGCCAGCCTGCTCTCCCTGGCCGGGCGGGCCAAGCCGATGAGCGTGTGGAGCGCGCTGGAGCCGCGCAACCGCACCGGGATGGACGCCCTGGCCGCCGGCCCGGTGCCCCTGGTCGGTCGCGACCGCGAGCTGGGCATCCTGCTGGAGGCGTTCCAGCGGGCCAAGGCCGAGCGCCGTCCCCGGCTGGTCACCCTGCTCGGCCCGCCCGGCATCGGCAAGAGCCGGCTGGTGGCCGAGCTCGGGCGGGCCCTCGACGCCGACAGCGACCTGGTCACCTGGCGGCAGGGCCGCTCCTCGCCCTGGGACGAGGGCCGCTCCTCCCCTGGCGGCGGGGTGACCCACTGGGCCCTGGCCGAGATCGTCAAGGCCGAGGCCGGCATCCTGGAGACCGACTCGGCCGACCGGGTCGCCCGCCGCCTGTCCAGGGTGGTCGCCCACGCCATGGCCGACGACCCGGCCGCCGTCGACTGGGTCTCGGGGCACCTGCGCGGGCTGGTCGGCGAGGGGGACGAGCTCGCCGGCGCGCCCGAGAGCGGCGCCGTGGCCACCGCCAACCGGGACGGCCGGCGCGACGAGGCGTTCACCGCCTGGCGGCGCTTCCTGTACGGGCTGGCCAACCGGCGGCCGCTGGTGCTGGTGCTGGAGGACCTGCACTGGGCCGACGACGCCCTGCTCGACTTCCTCCAGGAGCTGCTGGACCCGACCGGCCATCCGACCCTGGACCAGCACGGGCGCCCGCTGCGCCCCCGGACCCCGCCGGAGGCCCCGCTGCTGCTGGTGGCCACCGCCCGCAACGACCTGCTGGCCCGCCGGCCGGGCTGGGGCGGGAGCGACGCCTCGGCCATCGCCGTCGAGCTGGAGCCGCTGTCGGAGGCCGACACGGGCCAGCTGCTGGAGACCCTCCTGTCCTCCCACCGGCTCCCCACCGGCGTCGGCCCGGCCCTGGTGGCCGCGGCCGGCGGCAACCCCCTGTTCGCCGAGGAGTACGTGCGCATGGTGCGCGACCGCCATCCGCTGCCGCCCGAGGAGGGCGGGTCGGCGGGGCTGCCGCTGCCCGAGACCGTCCACGCCATCATCGCCGCACGCCTGGACGCCCTGCCGGGCGAGGAGAAGGCCGGACTGCAAGATCTGGCGGTCCTGGGCCGGGTCGGCTGGGTCGGCGCCCTGGCCGCGGTCAGCGGGCGGACCCGGGCCGAGGTCGAGGCCTGCCTGGAGCGCCTGGCGGCCAAGGAGTTCCTCTACCGGGCCGGGCGCGCCTCGATGGCCGGCGAGCGCGAGTACGGGTTCCGCCACGTGCTGGTCTGCGAGGTCGCCTACGGCCAGATCCCGCGCCTGGAGCGGGCCGACAAGCACCGCCGGGCCGCCGCCTGGCTGGAGTCGCTGGCCGTCGAGCGCTCCGAGCTGCTGGCCCACCATTACGGGCGGGCCCTCGAGCTGGCCAGCGCGGCCGGCCAGGCGCCGGGCGAGCTGGCCGGGCGGGCGCGGCTGGCCCTGCGCGACGCCGGCGACCGGGTCTCGGGGCTGGGGGCGCACGTCACCGCCGCCCGCTACTACACCCAGGCCCTGGCCATCTGGCCGGCCGACGACCCCGAGCGCCCGGACCTCGAGCTCCGCGCCGGCGAGGCCTCCTGCCTGGGCGAGGGCACCGGCGAAGACCTCCTCAAGCGGGCCAGGGACGGGCTGCTGGCCATGGGCGATCGGGGCAGGGCGGCCGAGGCCGAGGCCCGGCTGGGCCAGCTCGCCTACGCCAAGGGGCAGGAGCGCTCCTCCCACCTGGACCGGGCGCTGGCCCTGGTCGCCGACGCGCCGCCGTCCCACAGCAAGGCGGTGGTGCTGAGCCACGGCATGATGCACCTGCTGGTGGCCGACCGGAACGCCGGGGCCATCCAGGTTGCCCGGGAGGGCCTGGCCATGGCCAGGAGCCTCGGCGACCGCGACGTCGAGGCGGCCGCCCTGGGGACCATCGGGGCGGCCCGGGCCAACCTCGGCGACTCCGGTGGCATCGCCGACCTGGAGCGCTGCATCGCCATGCTCGAGGCCGACGGGTCCTCCAGCGTCATCCCCTGGCAGGGCAACCTCGCCTTCAGCTTCGCGCTCCTTGGCGACCTGCGGCGCTGCTTCGCGGCCCGCGAGGCCGCCTGGGAGGCGGCCGAGCAGTTCGGCTCGACCCTGCGCCTCCGCTGGCTGGAGATCGAACGCGCCGGCGAGTGCTACTGGAGCGGCCGCTGGGACCAGGCGGTGCGGATCGCCGACGCGCTGGCCCCCGACGGGGACGACGGCGCCCCGCACTACATGAAGGCCATCTGCCACCTCTGGCGCGGCCGCATCCGGCTGGCCAGGGGTGAGCTCGGCGAGGCCCTTGACGACGCCGGGCGCGCGCTGGCGCTGGCCAGGGACACCGGCGACCGCCTGAACCTGGACCCGGCGCTGGCCTTCGCGGCCCGGGTGCTGCTGGCGGCCGACCAGCCGGCCGAGGCCGGCAAGCTGCTCGACGAGTTGCTGGCCAGCCTCGGCGCCCGGCTGCTCAAGCCCGAGCTGGGCGTCGACCTGGCCATCGACCTGGTCGAGCTCGAGCGCCCGGTCGAGGCGCTCGACGACGTCCTGCGCTCGCCCTGGCTGGACGCGGCCAGGGCCCTGGCCGGCGGCGACCCGGGCCGGGCGGCCAGGATATACGCCGAGATCGGCAGCCGCCCCGACGAGGCCGCGGCCCGGCTGGCCGCGGCCCGCCGGCTGCTCCCCGCCCGCCCGGCCGAGGGCCGGATCGAGCTGGAGCGGGCCATGGCCTTCTTCCGCGAGGTCGGCGCCACCGCCTCCCTGGAGCAGGCCAAGGAGCTGCTGTTCGCGTTGACTTGACAGCGCCCAGGAATAGAGAGAGGTTGCTCTCGCCCCCAACCTCGGCAAGGAGACGTCCAGCCTCATGGTGTCTGCCAGGCCCCGGGACCGGATCCTGACCACGGCCACCGCGCTGTTCTACAGCGAAGGCATCGGCGCGGTCGGCGTCAACCGCATCATCGGCCGGGCCGACGTGGCCCCGATGACCCTCTACCGCCAGTTCGGAGGCAAGGACGCCCTGGTCGCGGCCGCCCTCGAGCAGTGGAGCATCCAGTGG
>JASLIH010000293.1 GCA_030152105.1 Actinomycetes bacterium | reverse complement strand
GGTCGCCGTAGGGCAGGATCTTGGGTAGCCAGTGCTCCAGCGTGTCCGCCAGCGACAACCTGCCCTCGGCGACCAGCTGCAGGACGACGGTGGCGACCAGCGACTTGGTCAGGCTGCCGGCCCGGAAGCGCAGCCGGGCCTCCATGGGCCGGCCGGTGGAGATGTCCGCGACGCCACCGGCGGCTTGCAGACTCTCGTGCTCATCCTGGACCCACGCGGCGGCGCCGGGCGCCCCGGCCGCCACAAGCGAGTCCAGCAGCCGCTGCAGCCGCTCCGGTTGCGTCATTGAGCTCTTCCGACAAGGAAGTAGCTGACCATCTCGCCCTTGCCCTTGACGGCCACCAGTCCCCGCCGCTGGAATCGGTAGCGGTTCCGCAGGCGCTGGTAGGTCCGAGCGGTGACCTGGATGCAGCCGGGCACCCCGAGCGACTCCATCCGGCTGGCGGTGTTCACGGTGTCGCCCCACAGGTCGTAGCTGAACTTGTCCCGGCCGATGACCCCGGCCACCACCGGGCCGGTGTCGATGCCGATGCGGACCTGGAGAGGCTGACCGCTGGGGTCGGTGCGCCCGGCGACTTCGTCGCGCATGGCCAGGGCCATGTCGGCCACCGCCTGGGCGTGGTCGGGCCGCGGCTCGGGCAGCCCGCCGGCCACCATGTAGGCGTCGCCGATGGTCTTGATCTTCTCCAGCCCGTGGCGCTTGGTCAGCTGGTCGAATGCCGTGAACAGCTCGTCCAGGACCTGCACCACCTGCTGGGGGCTGCTGCGCTGGCTGCGTCGGGTGAAGTCCACCAGGTCGGCGAACAGGACCGTGACCTCGGGGAACCCGTCGGCGATCACGTCCTCGCGCTGCTTGAGCCGAGCGGCGATCGGGGCCGGCAGCACATTCAGCAGCAACTGCTCGGACCGCTCCTTCTCTCGCTTCAACGCGCGGCGGGTGCGCACCGCCTCCCCGAGCAGCAGCACGGCAGCGAACAGGGCGGTGTCTCGCATCACGTCGCCCAGCACTTGGACCGCAGGTTGGTTTGGCATCAGGGTCTGGTAGCCGACCCCGATGCCGGCGAGCACGAAGAAGCCGACGACCAGCAGTGACCAGAGGCGGTGGCCGGCGGCCCAGGCGGTGGCCAGGGCCGCCGAGAGCGGCACCGCGGGATAGATGCCCGGGTAGTCGAGCTGGTAGTAGAGCTGCAGGATGGCCGCCGACGCGAGCAGCACCGCGAGTGGCCAGCGCCGCCGGACCATCACCAAGGCGGCGATCGTCCACCCCAGGGCGTACGCGGCCGCCTCGGGTCGCGCGCCCGGCTCTGGCGACACGCTAATGGCGATCGTTATCGCCGCCGCCAGCGCTACGGCCAAGCCCGCGTCGGCCACAGGGGTGGGAAGGTGCTGCAGCCGCCGCGCCAGGGATCTCATGTCCGAGCGCCAGAGCTTCGGCCGGCACCTGGGCTTCCTGGAGGTACTCGGCCAGGGAGGTCAAGGTGATGACGTCGGCCTCGCTCTGGAAGAGGATGAACGGGACCGCCCGGCTCGAGCCCGCCAGCGATCGCGGCAACGGTGGCCTGCTCGGCCAGGGCGAGCACCTGTGGGGTGGTCAGCACCGGCACCTCCCCGCTGCCGAGGGCCGCGGCGGTGTCGGCCTCGATCACGGTGTCGCCGAAGGCCGCCTCCAGGCCCGGCGCCAGCGTCATGGGACAACCCTACGCCGCACCGCCACCGCCGGGCAGGCCGCGCAGCCACAACCGCACCGAGGCTGGATCTGTGGTGGGCCTGCCAGGACTTGCACCTGGGACCTCATCCTTGTCAGGCACATCCGCGGGATGTGTTCATACTGCAAGGGTGTGAGATGACCTGCTCATCGATGGAGATGGAGTAGGAGTCACCTTGATTGTTCGCTGGGTACCGCGCTTGTCCGTCTCATGTGGCACGCAGGTGGCACGGCCGCAGCGGCTCGTAGGTGACGCCAAGGTTGGGTGCGACGCCACCCCGAGATTTCGTCCTCTTAGGAGGAAGGCAGGCGCCTGCTGGCAGTGCACCCTGATGCGATCAGGTGGAACGGCGCCCTGACGAGGAAGGGCCAGATGGCAACGAGGACGAGGGTCCCACATCCGAGCGTGGACGAGCGCCAAGCGCAGGGCAAGGAGGCTCGGGACCGGACGCCGCTGGACAGCCACACCGGATGGGCACCGGCCGCCGACCGGCCCGACCCGGTGGCGCTGCTGGAGGAGCAGGACGCGACCCGGGAGCCCGACCTGGTCCCGGTGCGGCACGGGCGGATGCTGGTCTCGCCGTTCACCTTCTACCGGGGGGCGGCCAAGATCATGGCCGCCGACCTGGGCGGTACCCCCACCGCCGGCCTGAACGTCCAGTCGTGCGGGGACGCGCATCTGTCGAACTTTGGGGCCTTCGCCTCCCCCGAGCGGCGGCTGCTGTTCGGCCTCAACGACTTTGACGAGACCCTCCCGGGGCCCTTCGAGTATGACGTGAAGCGGATGGTGGCCAGCTTCACCATCGCCGCCCGTAACAACGGCTTTGGCAAGGCCGACACCAAGGCGGCCACGCTGGGGTCGGTGACGGCCTATCGGGAGGCGATGGCCAGCTTCGCCGAGATGGGCACGCTGGCCATCTGGTATGCCCACCTGGACGAGGACGAGCTCAAGCAGGCGGTCCAAAGCGCCGCCGCCAAGGCCTCCAAGACCAAGAAGGGAGCCAAGGCGGCCAAGCGGGCCGAGAAGGGCGCCGAGAAGGCGCTCGCCAAGGCGCACACCCGTGACAGCCTGCAGGCCCTGTCCAAGCTCGGCGAGGTGGTCGACGGCCGCTACCGGATCGTCAGCCAGCCCCCGATCGTGGTCCCGGCCCGGGAGCTGGCGGCCACCTACGGCCTGTCCGCTGACCAGGTCGAGCGGGTCGTCCATGAGCACTTCCGGGCCTACCGGGCCACCCTCCGCGACGATCAGCGCCAGCTGCTGGAACGCTTCCAGGTGGTCGATGTGGCCCGCAAGGTGGTGGGGGTCGGCAGCGTCGGCACCCGG
>JASLIH010000191.1 GCA_030152105.1 Actinomycetes bacterium | reverse complement strand
GAGTCGAGGGCGTCCAGGGTCTGGCGCAGCAGCTCGGAGGTCACCGTCCGGTAGGGCCGCCCCGAGAAGTCGACCGGCGAGCTCAGCCCCCAGCCGGGCCGGTCGAGGACCAGGCAGCGGAAGCGGTGCAGCTCGCGGAGCAGCGGGGCGAAGTAGGCGCCCGGTCCGCCGGTGCCATTGACGAACAGGACCGGCGCTCCCGACCCGAGCTCCTGTACTCGCAGCCGTGCCGGCGGCGAGCCCACCTCGACGAACCGTTCCGCCGGGGCCAGGCCGTAGGAGTCCCAGAAGGCCCGCTCGGCCCGCCGGTAGCGCTCGACACGAACATCGGTCGTTGGTCCAACCTGGGCTTCGTTGCTCGCCACCATGGCTGCTCCCTCTCTGGTGGGCGCCGATGGCTCGATCCTGGGCGGAGACCAGGCTCCGGTACAGAACAGAATCTGGACTAGCCGATGGGATCTGGCGCCTGGGAGACTGCTCGACATGAAGACCTATGGCCAGTACTGCCCGATCGCCAGAGCGTCGGAGGTCCTGGCCGAGCGCTGGACGCCGATCATCCTGCGCAACCTGCTGCTCGGCTCGACCACGTTCTCCCAGATCGCCGCCGGGGCGCCCGGGCTGTCCCGCACCCTGCTCACCACCCGGCTGCGCGACCTGCAGCGGGTCGGCGTCGTCCAGACCGTCCCCAACCCCAACGGACACGGCTTCCGCTACCACCTCACCGACGCCGGCGCGGACCTGGCCCAGGTCATGAAGGCCCTGGGGACCTGGGCGAGCGCTGGATGGAGCTGGCCCCCGAGCACCTGGACCCGGGGGTTGTCCTGCACTCGTGGGTCAGCTGGTACCTCGCCCATGAGCAACTGCCCGACCGGCGCGTGGTCGTCCACTTCCGGTTCCCGGGGCTGCCCAAGAAGGGCGCGGAGCTGTGGATCATCTTCGACGGCGAGCACTCCGAGGTGTGCCGCAAGGACCCGGGCTTCGAGGTGGATCTGTACGTCCAGGCCGAGCCCGCCGCGCTGGCCGAGTGGCACCTCGGCCGGACCGAATGGGCCGATGCCCTCCGGGCCGAACGGATCCGACTGCTGGGACCGGCGGCGCTGGCCCGGGCGCTGCGAACCTGGAACCGCCGGAGCCCCGCAGCCCAGGCGAACCGCATGCGCGACATCCCCAGGCAGCGGGTACCGGCGGGGTCTCCGGGACCACTGTCGTGACGGCACCGCAAGCGGCGGCGTGCCGAGGCGCCCCGGTCATCCGGCCGGGGCGCCTCGCGGCCGCTAGCCGCGCACCGTGAACGACTGCGTCATGGATGCGTTGGAACTGTTGCCGGCGTAGACGTCGATCTGGCCTGCCTCCACGGTGAACTTCCCGCGGTTGTCGTAGAAGCCGAAGTCGCTCTTGTCGAGGGTGAAGGTGACGCTTCGTGACTTGCCCGGGTCCAGCGTCACGCGCTCGAACCCGCGCAGGCGGCGGACGGGCTGCGAGATGCTGGCCACCGGGTCGTGGAGGTAGAGCTGCACGACCTCGTCGCCCTTGCGGCGACCAGTGTTCGTCACGGTCACCGATGCTCGGAGGCTGCCGTTCTTCGACACGGTCGAGGAGCTCAGCTGCAGGTTCGAGACGTCGAAGGTCGTGTAGCTGAGCCCGTGGCCGAATTCGAACAGCGGTGAGCAGCTGGGGATGTCGCGATGGCGTGAGACGTACTTCTGCTCGGGGTCGCAGGGCCGGCCCGTCGGCTCGTGGTTGTAGTAGATCGGCACCTGGCCGAGTCGGCGCGGGAAGGAGACGGGGAGCTTGCCGCCCGGGTTGACCTGGCCGAACACCACATCCGCGACCGCTGGGCCCGCCTGGACGCCAGGGAACCATGCGTCCAGGATCGCGGGTGCGTCGTCGACCACGCCTTCCAGCGTGAGCGGGCGGCCGTTGAACAGCACGACCGCGAACGGCTTCCCGGTTGCCTTGATCGCCTGAATCAGCTCCTCCTGCCTGCCCGGCAGGTCGAGGGTGCTGCGTGCGGCCGCCTCGCCGCTCATCTCCCGTGTCTCGCCCAGAGCGAGCACGACCTGGTCCGCCGCCTTGGCGACGGCGACCGCCTCGGCGAATCCGGCGTCGGAGCCGCATCCCTCGGGGTCGGTGGTCGGCGGCTCGGTGTTGGAGAGCTTGCAGCCTTCGGCATAGGTGGCACCGGGGCTTTGCTGCTTGATGCCGTCGAGGACGGTGACCGCGTCGGTGTCGCGGCCGGCGCCCCACCACGGACCGAGCATGTCGTGCTGGTTGTTGGCGAGCGGCCCGATCACCGCCGTCTTCTTGGAGGGATCCAGCGGCAGGACCCCACCCTTGTTCTGGAGCAGCACCATCGAGCGGCTCGCGGCCTTGCGCGCGGCCGCCACCGCGTCGGGTCGGAGCATCTCAGCTTCAGCCTTGTCGGGCGTGACGGGCGCATACGGGTGCTCGAACAGGCCGGCGCGGAACTTGACGCGCAGGATCCTGCGGACCGCGTCGTCGATCCGCCGCATCGAGATGCGGTCCTGGGCGAGCAGCTGCTGGCCGAAGTCGCGGATGAGCGTGCTGGTCATCTCGGAGTCCACGCCGGCGTTGAGCGCCAGCGCCGCGGCGGCGGGGCCGTCGGCGGCGACCCCGTGCCCGCACGGCCCGGTGTCAGGTAGCTTCGGCGGACAGGCGCGCAGCTCGGCCACGGCGGTCCAGTCACCCTCGACGAACCCGTCGAAGCCCCACTCGCCCTTGAGGATCCGGTTCATCGTGTAGTCGTTGCCGCAGCCCGGCACGCCGTTGATCGCGTTGAACGAACACATGACCGTGTCGGCACCGGCATCGATCGCGGCCTTGAACGACGGCAGATAGAAGTTCCGCAGCCGCTGCTCGGACATGTCGGTCGTGTTGTAGTCACGGCCGCTCTCGGGTTGGCCGTAGGCCACGAAGTGCTTGGGGCTGGCCACGAGCTTGTCGCTCGCGCTGTAGTCCCCACCTTGGATCGCCTTCACGCGCGCGGCCCCGAGCACCGAGTTCAAGTAGGGGTCCTCCCCGGCGGCCTCGGATATCCGGCCCCAACGCGGCTCGTGCGACACGTCGACCATCGGCGCGTAGGTCTGCTTGAGCCCGACCACAGCCGACTCGCGCGCGCCGTACTTGTGGTCGTTGAACGCCACTTGCGGATCGAAGCTCGCGCCGGCGCCGAGCGGGATTGGGAAGATGGTGCGGAAGCCGTGGATGGTGTCGAAGGCGAACAGGATCGGGATCTTCAGCCGCGACTCCTCGACGGCGATGCGCTGGAGCTCTCTGATCCGCTGCGGATCGGTCACGCTCAGGACCGAGCCGAGCCCCTTGCTCACTTCGTCCTCAGTGACCATGAAGTCCGGCAGCAGCTGAATCTGCTCCAGCTTCTCCTCGAGCGTCATCTTCGACAGCAGATCGCTCACCTTCGACTCGATGGCCTGGTCTGCAGACTGTCGAGTGGGCTGGAGCGCCTGCTCGTCGCTCGACTGCGTCGCCGCCATGACGCCACCTGCGGCCGCCAACACGAGCGCTAGGACCGGCACGCCGATCGACGCCCTGAACCTGAACCTCCGCATGGGTCTCCTCCTCGGTGGGATAGTCCTTGTCGGAGAAGCGATGCAGTCCGGAGACAGACGAGGCTGGGTGGGCCTCTCGGTCGGGTACGACGCCCAGCGCCGTACCCGAAGACCGAGACCACAGCGGCTGCGGGGACCAGCAGCCGGAGGACTCGCTCGACCGCGGCCGCCACCCGGCTTCCGCGCCGACTCGCCACCGCTACGAACATGCCACCCCCAGCGCATCGGCCGGTTCTAGGTATCGAAATCAACAGAAACAAGCCCAGAACCGTCATACGAGAAGAGCATCTCCTGGCGCAGACAGGGCAAACCAGGAAGATCGCGATGTCGTGGCGCGAGCGTCCTGGGTTGACCCCTGGGAAGTACCGCGCGGTTCGATTCGACGCGCGGGCGCGCGGTCTGGGAGAAGGCGGCCTAGCGGCGGGCGGCGGCGGCGGGTTGCGGGGTCTCGGCGGTTCGCGGGGACCGGAGGAACAGCCAGCTCACCGTGATCAGGAACAGCAGGTAGGCGACGACCTGCTCGATCGAGGGGCGGGGGTCCCAGCCGAACATGGCGCCGAGGAACTTGCC
>JASLIH010000160.1 GCA_030152105.1 Actinomycetes bacterium | reverse complement strand
GCTCGGCTGTCAGGAGCCTCTCTCCCGGGCCTTGGCCTGCGCGGCGTGTCCCAGGGCGCCGATGCTCCTGGCCAGGTCGGTCGGGTCGATCGGCACGGCGATGCCCGCCTTTCTGTACGGCCTGACCGGATACTGCTGGGTCTTGGACGCTACCACGGGGCGCCAGCCCGGCCAGACTGGCGCCGGCCGGTCAGCTGCGCCCGCCCGAGTCCCGAAGCCACAGGGACGCCTTGGTCGGCTCGACGGTCTGGGCGGCCACGGCCAGCAGCTCGCCGTTCAGGGTGTCCAGGTCGACCTCGTCGCGCAGGCGGGCGCTGAACGCCTCGATGGTCTTGGCGGCGTAGCCACCGCCGAGCAGCAGGGTGAGCAGCCCGTAGACCAGCGTCCGGTTGATGAGCCGGTCAATGTCGTACAGCCGGTACCGAAGCACCGCCACGCCGATGGCCGCCGGTACCACCACAAGACCCAGGCCGCTGGCGCGCCGTAGCCGCAGGACCATCGAGACGACGGCGACGCCGAGCAGGGCGGTGGCGACCACCTGGGCGATCGCGTTGACCGGCCGTAGGACCTCCCCGGCGGGCTCCCACCCGAGCGGGTTGGGGATCGGCCCGAGCTCGAAGAAGCCTCCGGGCTGCGGTCCCGGCAGCAGCGCCAGGCCGACGATGCCGGGCAGGGCCAGGAGGCCGTAGCACCATGCCACCCAGCGCCAGCGCGGGCTCGGCAGGTGACCGTCCGGGAAGAGCAGGATCAGCAACCCGGCGGCATACAGCAGCCAGCCAATGCGGTTGCTCGGCCTCCGGCTGACGATCACCGCGCCAACCACCGTCCAGGCAAGAAAGGCCGTGTAGATCACCACGTCGACAACGTCGAAGACCGGCACACCGGCCAGGGGCCCGTGGGCGCGGCCGAGGCCCACACTCGCCGCCCACAGGCCGATCGACAGGGCCAGCACCGTCCAGGCGGGCCAGGAACGTGCCGTTCCTGCCCGGCCCGTGGCGGGACCCATCCGGGCCAGAGACATCTGGGTGCTCCTCGGCAGCGACGGTCCATCTCCGGCCGGCACCACAACGGGTCCGGCGTCGGCAGGGTCGCCCCTACCCGTCCCGAGAACGTTACGACCTTCGTTACGATACGACCAGAAGTGCCCAGTCCGATCCATCCGGTATTGACCGCGACGTCCCAAGTGAGCACGCTTTGCTTGCGGCAATCGCGAATGCCGGGGGGATGACATGCGTCGCATCGTCTGGGTCGTGGCACTTGCGGTCGTCGTGCTGCTGCTCGTAGCCGCTGTCTCGACGGCGATCGCTGAGCCGGACTTCGGCCGGACGATCTGGAGGTTCGTCCAGGACTACCGATGGTGGCTGGCCCTGGCCGTGGCGGCGGCGATCGCCGTGTTCCTGCTGCGCTGGCTGCTCGGCACGTTCCTGGGCCACCAGCGGTGCTCCCCCTGGCGGGCACACGTCCGCGCCTCCGCGGACGCCCTCAAGCACCAGCTCAACGCGCTCCCCGCCGAGCGCACCCGGGCCAGGCGCGAACGCAGGGACGCCGTCGGCCAGGCCGTCCAGGACCATCTGCGGGCCGCCTGCCGGTTCGCCGCCTGGGACGAGGACGACAACAGCAACGGCGGGCCGTCGGTCGGCCTCCAGTTCAACGAGTGGTGGACCGGCGCCTCCTGCGAAGGCGCCTACGTGAACCTCCACGAGGCCGAGATCGCCCTGGCCCAGCTGCTCCCCGACGACGAGATCCAGGCCGGCATCCCGGCGGCCCTGGCCCGCCTGGAGACGATGGACGTGACCGACCCGCGGCGCCGGGCAGCCGAGACACAGCTGGCCTTGAGCTCGCCCAGGGCTCCCCGCCGGGCCGCGTTCCAGAGCGCCGTCAGGACCGGCCTTGAGCTCATCGACCAGCAGCACGCCCGCCTCCGCGGCTTCCGCAACATCGTCCTGACCACCACCGTGGGGCTGATGCTCCTGGTGGTCGCCATGTGTGTCGTCGGTGCCTGGAAGCCGGACGCCATCCCGCTCTGCTTCGGCCCGGAACCGACAACCGCCTCGGGACAACCATCGGCGCCGGTCGAGGGCCCGGTCGGGGTGGCATGCCCGTCGGAGGAGGCGCCCCCGACCCCCGGGACCGAGCCCCGCCGGCTCCCCGCCCCAGGCGACGTCACCCTGGTGGCGCTCCTCGGCCTGATGGGCGGCGGCCTTTCTGGCGCCCTCGCCATCCGCCACCTGCAGGGCACCTCAACCCCCTACGACGTCCCGGTCGCGCTCTCCCTGCTCAAGCTCCCCTCTGGTGCCCTCCTGGCCCTGGTCGGCCTGTTGTTCGTCCGCGGCGGGTTCGTCCCCGGCCTGTCCCAGCTCGACAGCCAGCCGCAGATCCTGGCCTACGCGTTCCTGTTCGGCAGCGCCCAGCAGCTCGTCACCCGGCTGATCGACCGCCAGGCCCAGGACATCCTGACCAAGGTGCCCAGCAAGGAACCAACCACCGCCAAGCCAGAGCCACCCCCCGCCGAGCA
>JASLIH010000154.1 GCA_030152105.1 Actinomycetes bacterium | reverse complement strand
GTTGGCCGAGAACCCGGCCGTCTCGGCCAGCTCGACGAACAGGTCGAGGTCGCGAAGCAGCAGCGGGGACTTGGTCAGCACCGAGCACGGGTTGGCGTAGTCCCGCAGCACCTCCAGCACCCCCCGTGTCAGCCGGTACCGCCCCTCACACCGCTGGTACGGATCGGTGTTGGTCCCCATCGCCACATGCGCCCCGGTCCAGCTCTTGCGCCGCAGCTCCCGCCGCAACACCTCGGGCGCGTTCACCTTGACCACAATCCGCCGCTCGAAGTCCTGCCCGGCGTCGAAGTTCAGGTACTTGTGGCTGGGACGAGCAAAGCAGTTGTGACTGACCGTCCCATTGGAGATGAAGTCACCAGTCCCGGTGGTCATGTCAAAGAGGGGCATCTCGAACCCCAACGGTTCGATGGAGACTAGGCGCCGGGAGGCATGGGGTGTGAGAGCCACCCCTGCAATCGTCCGCTTCCGAGTAATCGCAGGGTCAACCAAGTGGAAGTACCGAAGGCGCTCTCGTAGGCCTCCCCGCAGCCACACGGAGGTAAGCGGCTTGGGCCGACCCCGTGTCTCGATAGCAGTGTGTAAGGAGAAGCCGAACCGCCGCAGACCCGATGTAATCTGATGGATGATTGATGGATCTGTGTTTGCGATGCGGAAGCCACCATTGTTCCTGCAGGTGCCCTCGGCATCGAAGATGCCGGCCAGGAAGCCCTTGGACCATTCAGCTGATGGAGCGTGCGGCCAGGCGATGATCTCCTGTATGGCAGTGACGCCGCGATATGACGAGGTGCGGATAGCGTTGATCTGCTTTCTGACGCCAACGGCCTTCTGGAAGAGGAATTCGTCGGTCGGTACCTGGAGCTCAGCCAAATACCTGCGAGTTCTTCGAAGGGCCTCAGGGTCGGTCAACGCAAGCCGGAAACGGTGAACGTCCCCATTGGATCGGCCGGTACGTGCATACGTGTATGAGCCGAGGTGCCCGTCGCCCCGAATCATCCCGCAGAGATAGCCGCGCCGGTAGTCGGGTCCGCCCACCGGGGCCGACGTAAACTTCCCAGTGCCCAATAGCTTGTCACCCAAGTTCAGAGACGGGCACTGCTGCCCGCCCTGGTCGGGTCCGCCGACATGCTTCCAGCCACGGTCGGTTAGAAATTGGTGATCCCGACTGGTGAGGAGCTCCGTACCGTCGTCAAGGGTGATCCGATACGCGGTCTTGGTTGTCGACCAGTGGTCAAGCACCTGTGTGGTCACATAACGTTGGTACAGGCCGCTCTTGACGGTGCCGTAGAGTCTGTCTCCAACGCGCACCTCCGCCATCGGTTTCGTACGACCATCCGCCATCAATATCGGCGTGTCACCAGAGCAGCAATAACTACAGGCATGACTGCACCCGCGGTACACGTTGATGGTCCACTCGAACGGCATGCGGCTGGCGGCGGGGACCCGGTTGAGGATGGACTTGGCTTCGACCTCGTAGAAGGTGACGTCGCGGAACTCGGGGCTGTCGAAGGTGCGCACCGTCGCCGGGGCGTCGAAGAGCGGGAGGTCGGTGGGGGGCCGGGTCTGGCCCCGCAGGTCGGTGAAGGTCCGCATGGGCCAACCCTAGAACGTGTGTTCGGGTGAAGCAAGGATGTGACGGGGTCTGTGGAAAGTGCATGGCGGCGGCGTGTCACGGCTCGCTAGCATTCGGACCGACCACTACCCCGGCCTGACCAGGAGCAGAGATGTCCGATCTACGCATCGCCGTCCAAGTCGAGGGGGACGAGCGGGCGGTGGGCGCGGGCACGACCGCCGGGGACCTGCTCGACCAGGCCGAGGACCGGGCCCAGGCCGTGGTCGCGGCCCGGGTCAACGGGGCGCTCAGGGACCTCAGCCATGTCGTCGAGGAGGGCGACAAGGTCGAGCCGGTGACCCTGGACAGCGATGACGGCCGGATGATCATGCGGCACTCGACCGCGCATGTGCTGGCCCAGGCCGTCCAGGACCTGTTCCCGGAGGCGAGGCTGGGCATCGGGCCGCCGATCGAGAACGGCTTCTACTACGACTTCGACGTCACCCAGCCGTTCCGGCCCGAGGACCTGGACCGGATCGAGCAGCGCATGCGCCAGATCGTCAAGGAGGGGCAGCGCTTCGCCCGGCGGGTCGTCTCCGACGACGAGGCGCGGGCCGAGCTGAAGGACGAGCCGTACAAGCTCGAGATCATCGACCAGCGGAGCCGGGCCAGCGACGAGGAGGCTGTCGAGGTCGGGGACGGCCCCCTGACCATCTACGACAACCTCGACCCGAAGACCGGCGACCGCCGCTGGCGCGACCTGTGCCGCGGGCCCCACGTCCCCTCGACCCGGGCCATTCCCGCCTTCAAGCTGTTGCGCTCGGCGGGCGCGTACTGGCGGGGGAGCGAGAAGAACCCGCAGCTCCAGCGGATCTACGGCACCGCCTGGGAGTCCAAGGACGCCCTCGCCCAGCACCTCGAACTGCTCAAGGAGGTCGAGAAGCGCGATCACCGCCGGCTCGGGGTCGAGCTGGACCTGTTCTCGTTCCCGGACGAGATCGGCTCCGGCCTGGCCGTCTTCCACCCCAAGGGCAGCACTGTCCGCCGGGTCATGGAGGAGTACTCGCGCCGCCGCCACGAGGAGGCCGGGTACCTGTTCGTGAACTCCCCCCATGTCACCAAGGAGGCGCTGTTCCAGGAGTCGGGGCACCTCGGCTGGTACGCCGAGAACATGTACCCGCCGATGGAGGGCGACGGCATCCGGTACTACGTGAAGCCCATGAACTGCCCCTTCCACATCCTCATCTACCGGTCGCGGGGCCGCAGCTACCGTGAGCTGCCGATGCCGCTGTTCGAGTTCGGCACCGTGTACCGGTACGAGAAGTCGGGGGTCCTGCACGGCCTGACCCGCGTCCGCGGCCTGACCATGGACGACGCCCACATCTTCTGCACTCCCGAGCAGCTGGAGCAGGAGCTGCGCAAGCTGCTCCGGTTCGTGCTCGACCTGCTCGCCGACTTCGGGCTCAGCGACTTCTACCTCGAGCTCTCGACCCGCGACGACGAGAAGGACAAGTTCGTCGGCTCCGAGGAGGAGTGGGCCGCCGCCACCGAGACGCTGCGACGGGCCATGGACGCCGAGGGGCTGGGCTATGTGCTCGACGAGGGCGGCGCCGCCTTCTACGGCCCCAAGATCTCGGTCCAGGGGCGCGACGCCATCGGCCGGACCTGGCAGCTGTCCACCATCCAGGTGGACTTCCAGCTGCCGCAGCGGTTCAAGCTCGAGTACCAGGCGTCCGACGGCACCAGGCAGCGGCCGATCATGGTCCACCGGGCGTTGTTCGGGTCGATCGAGCGGTTCTTCGGGATCCTGGTGGAGCACTACGCCGGGGCCTTCCCGGCCTGGCTGGCCCCGGTGCAGGTGGCGGCCATCCCCATCTCGGCCGACCAGGTGCCCTATCTGGAGGAGCTGGCCGAGCGCCTGCGGGCCGAGGGCGTCCGGGTCGAGGTCTACGGCTCCGACGACCGCATGCAGCGCAAGATCCGCGAGGCCCAGCGGGCCAAGGTCCCGTTCATGGTCCTGGCCGGGGAGAAGGACGTGGCCCAGCACAGCGTCTCGTTCCGGTACCGCAACGGGTCTCAGCGCAACTTCGTCCCCTTGGACGAGGCGGTGCGGCAGGTCGTGGACTACATCGAGTCCCGCGACAACAGCGACCCGCCGGGCCAGCCCGTCACCGACGAGCCCCCCAGCCGGGTCGCCGCCAACCCCTCAGGCTGACCCCCCGGCGGTCGCGGGTCAGGACCCCGGCCGCGGCTCCTGGCGAGGGTCCGGGTCGCGGGGTGACGGGTCAGGGTTCCCGGGTTCGCGGTTCCTCGGGGTCTCGGCCTCCCGGGGTGGGTGGGTCGGGGTCTCGGCCTCCCGAGGTGGGTGGGTCGGGGTCCCGGCCTCCTGAGGTGGGTGGGTCGGGGTCGTGGCCGTTGCTGGCGCGGGCCCGGTCGACCATGCGCTCGAGGCGGCGGATCGCCTGGAGGAGGACGGCGATGGGGACCTTCACGTGGTCGGGGACGCAGCCGGCGTGGAGGACGCGGGCGTCGTTGGTCATGAACACCACGCGGTGGTCGACCGGGCGGTCGCAGATCATGCACCTGACGCGGTGGTGGACCATCGTCGAGGAGGCGATGATCGTGATCCGCCCCGCGTGGTCGTCCATGCGCGTCTCCTCGTAAGAGCCGGTACGCGCAGTTTGCCAGGCTTTTGCGGATCAGGCCCGGGGGACCGCCCCGGTCCCGGGGGTCATGGCGCGGAGGTGGGCGGCTGACGCGATCCGCTCCTCGGCGATCCGGTCGGCGACCTCGGCGGTGGGCGCACCCTCGGCCCGGGCCCGGCGGAAGATGAGCCGCAGGGCCTCGGCCACCCCCAGGACCGACACGTCCAGCCGGTCGGGGGAGTAGCGCAGCTCGCCAGCGCCGATCACGGCGTACGGCGCGGCCGAGTTGATGACGTAGTCGGGCGCGTACAGGATCCCCCGTTCCAGCAGCCGCCGGCCGTCGGCCGCGGTGGCCAGCTGGTTGTTGGCCCCGCCGGCCACGATCCGGCAGCGCAGCCGGGGGATGGTGTGCTCGTTCAGGAGGCCGCCGATGGCGCACGGGCTGAACACGTCGCAGTCGACGTCGTAGATGGCTTCGGGGTCCTCGAGGGTGATGTCGAGCCGGTCGGCCAGCTCCTTGGCCCGGCCCGGGTCGACGTCCGAGCCGCTCACCACGGCCCCGCTGGCCACCAGCAGCTCGGCCAGGTGCCCGCCGACCCCGCCGAGACCCTGGATAGCCACCCGGCGCCCGGCCACGTCGGGGGTGCCGTAGACGTCGTCGAGGGCGGCGCCGATACCGGCGAACACGCCCCGCGCGGTCAGCGGGGTCGAGTCGCCGGTGCCCCCGAACCGCTGGTCGATCGCCCACACGAAGTCTGTCTCGCGGGCGATGTCGATCATCTCCTGGGCCGAGGTGCCCAGGTCGGGGCCGGTGCCGAAGCGGCCGGCGAGCAGCTGCACGAACCGCCCGAAGGACCGCAGCAGCACCCGCTTGTCGGCCACGCCGTCCTGCTTGAGCAGCACCGCCTTGCCGCCCCCGCGGGGCAGGTCGGTGAAGGCGAACTTGTAGGTCATGCCCTTGGAGAGCCGCAGGGCGTCCTCGAGCGCGTCCTCCTCGGAGGCGTACTCCTTGTACCGGGTGCCGCCGCGCGCCGGGCCGAGGGCGGTGTCGTGGATGGCGATGATCGCCCGCATCCCGGTCTGCCGGTCGAAGCAGAAGACCACCTGCTCGTGGCCGTGCTCGGCCATCTTGTCGAAGACGCCCACATCGCCCTCCTGCGCTCGCGGTCACTTGGGCAGGGGGGGACCCGCCCAGCGCCGTTGCCGGGTCGTCGGCGGCGGGTCACCCCGCCACCCCCTCACGATACCCCTCGGACGCGGCGACAGTCGGACGAGGCCCCGGGGACCCAGGGATAGGATCGGGTGGCGGCAGGACCGCATCGCCGGGGAGGTCGATCGGTGGACACCATGTGGGACCCACAGGCCGAGCGGATGTCGGCCGACGAACGGGCCGCTCTTCAGGCCCGACGCCTGGACGACCTGCTCGGGCGGCTGGCCGAGGGCAGCCCCCTGTACCGCGAGCGCCTGGCCGGCGCCGGTGTCGGGCCGGGAGCCCGGGTCGGTCTCGACGGCCTCGCCGGCCTGCCGTTCACCACCAAGCAGGACCTCTGGGACAACTACCCGTGGGGCCTGCTGGCCGTCCCCCGGGAGCAGGTCCTGCGCGTCCACGGCTCCTCCGGCACCGGTGGGCGCCCCACCCTGGTCGCCTACTCCCGCGCCGACCTGGACGTCTGGGCCCAGGTCTGCGCCCGCGCCCTCGGCTGCGCCGGCGCGGTCCCGGGCACCCTGGTGCACAACGGCTACGGGTATGGCCTGTTCACCGGGGGCCTGGGGATGCACGCCGGGGCCGAGCTGATGGGCTGCACCCTGGTGCCGATGTCCGGCGGCCAGACCCAGCGCCAGGTCACCATGATCCGCGACCTCCGGCCCGAGGTGCTGTGCTGCACCCCCTCCTATGCGGCCCGGCTGGGGGAGGCGCTGGGCGAGGCGGGCGTGGCCCGGGACGAGATCTCGCTGCGGGTCGGGATCTTCGGGGCCGAACCCTGGAGCGACGCCATGCGTGCCCAGATCCAGGACCTGCTGCCGCTGAAGGCGCTCGACATCTACGGCCTGTCGGAGGTCATCGGCCCCGGGGTGGCCTGTGAGTGCGTGGAGGCCCAGGCCGGCCTGCACGTCAACGAGGACCACTTCCTGGTCGAGGTGGTCGACCCGGACTCGGGGCGGCCGCTCGGGCCGGGGGAGCGGGGCGAGCTGGTCTTCACCACCCTGACCAAGGAGGCCATGCCGCTGCTGCGCTACCGCACCGGCGACATCGCCGCCCTGGACCCGTCCCCCTGTGGCTGCGGCCGGACCCTGGCCCGGATGTCCAAGGTGGCCGGGCGGCGCGACGACATGCTGGTCATCAGGGGCGTGAACGTCTACCCGAGCGAGGTCGAGGCGGTGCTGGTCGCCGAGCGGGCCGTCGCCCCGCACTACCTGCTGGTCGTCGACCGCACCCAGACCCTGCCGAAGCTGGTGGTGGCCTGCGAGCTGGCCGCCGGCTGGTCGATCTGCGAGGAGACCGAGGAGGCCGAGCGCGACCGGGTGGCCACCGAGGTCGGCGCCGCCCTCCAGGCCCGGCTCGGCCTGACCACCGAGGTCCGGGTCCTGCCCGGCGGGACGATCCCCCGGGTCGAGCTGGGGAAGGCGGTGCGGGTCGCCGAGCGGACCGCCGACCACGACCCGCTGCCCGTCTGGCCCTGACGGCTGTGGATGACGGGGTGGAACCGTCGGGGGGGTATGGCAGACTCGGCAGCCGTGCACCCCAAGTTCCTGACCCATGACCTGAACCCGGCGCAACGGGAGGCGGTCGAGGCGACCGTTGGGCCGTTGTGCATCCTGGCCGGGGCGGGGACAGGCAAGACCAGGGTGATCTCCCGGCGGGTGGCCTACGCGATCGCCACCGGGGTCGTCCACCCGGGGCACGTGCTGGTCGTGACCTTCACCGACAAGGCGGCGACCGAGATGCGCGAGCGGCTGGCCGCCCTCGGGTTCCCCGGGGTGCAGGCCAAGACGTTCCATGCCGCCGCCTTCGGCCAGCTGCGCTTCTTCTGGTCGCGGCTGTCCGACGCCCGGCTGCCCGAGGTGCTCGGCTCCAAGGTCCCGCTGCTGGCCCCGCTCCAGCGCAGCCTCCCCGGCGGGTACAAGTTCACCGCCGTCAAGGACCTGGCCGACGAGGTGGAATGGGCCAAGGCGCGCCGGCTCGACCCCTCCAGCTATCAGGCGGCTGCCGAGGCCATTGGCCGCACCCCGCCCATCCCCGGCGACCTGTTCGCCGGGGTGTTCCGGCGCTACGAGCGGGCCAAGGAGCGGGCCGGGCGGATCGACTTCGAGGACATGCTCGTCCGCATGCTGGAGGGGTTCGAGTCCCGCGAGGACGTGGCCGAGGAGTTCCGCGGCCAGTACCGGTGGTTCTCGGTGGACGAGTACCAGGACACCAACCCGCTGCAGCAGGCGCTGCTCGAGGCCTGGCTGGGGGAGCGGCGCGACCTGGCCGTGGTCGGCGACGAGGACCAGACCATCTACACCTTCACCGGGGCCACCTCCGAGTACCTGACCGGGTTCGCCCGCCGGTTCCCCGACGCCCAGGTGGTCCGGCTGGAGGACAACTACCGCTCCAGCCCGGAGGTCCTGGCCCTGGCCAACCGGCTACTGGCCGCCACCCCGGGCCGCCGCCCGGACCGGGGCAAGCGGCTGGTCGCGACCCGGCCCTCGGGGCCGGAGCCGACCGTGGCCGCCTTCGAGAACGCCGAGCGGGAGGTCAGGGCGGTGGTGGGTGAGGTCGGCCGCCTGGCCGGGGCCGGGGTCGACCCGGACGAGGTGGCCGTGCTGGTCCGGACCAACGCCCAGATCCCCCCGTTCGAGGAGGTGCTGGCCTCGGCCGGCATCCGCTACCAGGTCAGGGGCGAGCTGTTCTTCCGCCGGACCGAGGTGCTGCGGGCGATCGGGGTGCTGCGCTCACGCACGGCCAGGTCGGCCGGCGGCGGGCTGGTCGACGCCCTCGAGGGGATCTGGTTCGAGCGCTTCGGGTTCCGCCGCGACGAGGAGCCCGACGGCGAGGAGGCCCGCCAGCGCCACGCCAGCCTGGTCACCCTGCTCGGCATCGCCGAGCGGGTCGGGGACGAGGCCGGCATCGCCGGGTTCCTGGAGGAGATGGGCCGGCGGGCCGCCCAGGAGGCCGAGGGCACCGGGGGCGGCGTGAACCTGCTCACCTACCACCGGGCCAAGGGGCTGGAGTTCGACGCGGTGCTGCTGCCGGCGGTCGAGGAGGGGCTCCTGCCGATCCGCCAGGCGAGCACGCCCGCGGAGGTGGCCGAGGAGCGGCGCCTGCTGTATGTGGGGCTGACCAGGGCCCGGGTCCACCTGTGGCTGTCCTGGGCGGCCCGCCGGGCCGGGGCGTCAGGCCGCGAGCAGCCCCGCAAGCCCTCCCGGTTCCTCGACGACCTGGTCCCGCCGGGCGCCGGCCGGGTCCGGCCCCGGGCGGTGGCCAGCGGGATGACCCGGGGCGGCCGGGCCAGTGTGCGGGCCGACGGCCCCCTGGCCGACCAGCTGCGGGCCTGGCGGCGCAAGCGGGCCGAGGCCGACGGCGTGCCCGCCTACGTGGTCTTCAACGACCGCACCCTGGCCGCCCTGAGCGAGCGGCAGCCCCGCAGCCGGGGCGAGCTGCTCGCGGTCGAGGGCATCGGCCCGAGCAAGCTGGACAAGTACGGCGACGAGCTGCTCGCCCTGCTCGCTCCTGGCGAGGGAGGGTAGGGAAGGCCGCGCCGTTGGCAGCGAGGCGAGCAAACGCGGCACAATGCGCCGATGGTCCGACAGAAGGAACGGGAGCGAGGGGCGCGGCCGCCGGTGTGCCAGTACTGCGCCGCGATCGCCGACACCGCCGGGCCGGGGCTGCCGCCGGGCTGGACCATCCAGTCGGGAGTCCGCGGCTGGACCTACCTGTGCGCGGCCTGCACCCGCTCCAACCTGCGCTCGATCGAGCCGCACCTGTTCGACCGGGGCACCCTGGGGTTCGGCACCGTCAACTGAGCTCGACCTGAACCTCAGGCGAGGTGGGCGGGACATTCCAACGGTGCCCACAACCCCGCCGGCTCCTCGAACAGGTGTGGACAGCCGTTCCCGGGACCGGGCCGACGGCGATAGGGTGGGGTCGAAGCCGCTGCTCGTCACAAGGAGGACGATCGATGACCGACGCCGTGCCCGAGGCCGACGCCCTGGAGCAGCGCCAGCCGCTGCTGGAGCGGGACACCCCCGACCTGATCCCCGAGATCGACATCGAGGTGCCCGAGGAGGACGCGCTGGAGCAGGCCATGTCCGTCCCCTTCGACGAAGACGACGCGCCGCGCTGACGCGCAGCGACGAGGCGGGCCACCGCCGTGGCGAGGACGATGTTCCGCGACCGGGTCGAGGCCGGCGACGTCCTGGCCGGCCGGCTCGGCCACTACGCCGGCCGGGACGACGTGCTCGTGCTCGGCCTGCCCCGGGGCGGGGTCCCGGTGGCGGCGCGGGTCGCCCGGGCCCTGGCGGCGCCGCTCGACGTGTTCGTCGTGCGCAAGCTGGGCGTTCCCGGCCGCGAGGAGCTGGCGATGGGCGCGATCGCGTCCGGCGGGGTCCAGGTGGTCAACGAGCAGGTGGTCGACCGGCTCGGGCTGAGCGAGGCCGTCCTGCGCCAGGCCGCCGAGGCCGAGGGTCGCGAGCTCACCCGCCGCGAGCGGCGCTACCGCGAGGGCCGGGATCCACCCGACCTCGCCGGTCGGGTCGTGATCCTGGTCGACGACGGCCTGGCCACCGGCGCCACCATGCGAGCGGCGGTGGCGGCCGCCCGGCTGCTTGACCCCACCCGCGTGGTGGTGGCGGTCCCGACCGCGCCTGCCTCCACCTGCCAGCGCCTCGGGAAGGAGGCCGACGAGGTGGTGTGCGCCACCACCCCACGCCCGTTCCGGGCGGTCGGCTACTCCTACCGCTCGTTCCCCCAGACCACCGACGAGGAGGTGAGAAGCCTGCTCCGGGCGGCCTGGGCGCCCGACCCGGGGTCGCGGTGGCCCAACGGGCCATCCCCCGCCCGAGAACCCTGAACCCGACACGAGAACCCTCAGTCCGACCGAGTCGAGGGGAGAGACCGTGCACCACGCCGAGATCGCCCGCGTGTTCGATGCCGACGAGCCCTTCACCTCCGCGTACATGGACACCGAGGGCGACGTCGAGCAGGCCGCCGACCGGGTGGCGCTGCGCTGGAAGAACCTGCGCGGGGCCATGCTCGTGGCCGGTGTGCCCGAGGCGACCGTCGCCGCCATCGACCCGCTGGTCGAGGGCAGCCACACCGCCGGGGCGACCCTGGCCGTGATCGCCGCCGTGGACGGCCCGCGCTACTCGGCCAACCTGCCCGACCCGCCGCCGCGGGACACACTCCTGCGCGTGGGCGCCCTCCCCGACGTCGTGCTGCTGCTGGCCGCCGATCAGGCCGCCGTGCCGCATGTGGCCGTGCTGACCGACCGGACCGGGGCCGACATGGCGGCGCGGGTGGCCGACGACGTCGCCCGGACCGAGCGGGTCGACGGCCGCGTCACCCCCCACATCCACAAGGCGCAGGCCGGCGGCTGGTCGCAGCCGCGCCACCACCACCGGGCCGAGGCCCTGTGGGAGTCCAACGCCGGCGAGGTCGCCGCGGCCCTCACCCGGCTGGTCGACCAGGTCCGGCCCCGGTTCGTCGCCGTCGCCGGCGACGTGCGCGCCCTCAAGCTGCTCCGCGAGCACGCCCCCAAGCGGGTGCGGGAGCTGCTGCAGGTGGTCGGGGGCGAGCTCGGCTCCCTGGACGAGGTCTTCGTCGAGGCCGACCGGCTGGTCAGGGACACCGTGGAGGCCGACAACCAGGCGCTGCTGGAGCGCTTCGCCGAGGAGCGGGGCCAGGCCGACCGGGCGGTGGAGGGAGCCGCCGCGACCCTGGCCGCGCTCGCCCGCGGCCAGGTCGACACACTGCTGCTCACCGGCCTGTTCCTCGACGACGAGCGGACGGCCTGGTTCGGGCCGGCCCCGACCGACGTCGCCGCCGAGCCCGGCACCCTGATCGACCTCGCCGTCGCCGACCCGGTCGAGGGCCGGCTGGTCGACGTGGCTGTCCGCGCCGCCCTAGGCACCGGCGCCGACGTGAGCGTGCTCGACCCGGCCGACCAGACACGCCCCGCCGAGGGCCGGGGCGAGATCCACGACGCCCCTCCGCCGCCCAAGGCCGCACCCGCCGAGGGCCTGGGCGCCCTACTGCGCTTCGCGGTCCCGTCGTAGCCCGGGGCCGGGACCGGGGTCGGTTCCGAGGAGGGCGGAGGCGGCAGGCTCGGCGTAGGTGACCCTGGTGAGGGTGTCGTCGGTGAAGGTGAGGGTGGTGACGCTGGCCAGGGTGCAGCGCCGCCAGCCGGGCCAGTGGGCGAGGCGGCGGCGTTCGAAGGCCAGGCGGGCGACCCAGATAGGGGCCTGATGGGAGACGAGGACGACCTGGCGGCCGGCGAACTCGGCTCGGGCGGCGTCGACGACGGCGTGGACCCGCTCGGCCATGTCGACGTTGCGCTCGCCCCAGGAGGGGGCGCGGAGGTCGCGGAGCTTCCACCACAGCCGGGGATGGCGGAGGATGTACCAGGCGACGTTGCCGGCGACGCCCTCGAAGATGTTGCTGGTCTCGATCAGGCGCAGGTCGGTGCGGACCTCGAGGCCGTGGGCGGCGGCGATCGGGGTGGCGGTCTGCTGGGCCCGCTCAAGGGGGCTGGCCAGGACCGCGGCCAGGGGCGCGCCGGCGAAGTGGCCGGCCAGCAGGTCGGCCTGGGCCTGGCCGCGGCGTGACAGGTGGTAGCCGGGCAGCCGGCCGTAGAGCACCCGGCGAGGATTCTCCACCTGCCCGTGTCGGACCAGGTGGACGACGGTCTCGGGCACGCACAGGTCCTCGGAGGTCTGGGGATGGCGGCTGCGATGGTAGCAGCGGGCCCGAGCGGCGGTTCGGTGCAGCGGCCCGAGCGGCGCTCGCGGTGGGCCCCGCCTATCCTGCGAGTATGGCCAGTCCCTCAGATCGGGGCGCGCACCGGTGAGCCGGGTGCGCCGGCCTCCGCGCACCCACCCGACCGACGCGCCGCCTCCCGAGGCCCCGCGCCGGCCAGGCTGGATCCCCCGCCGAGACCTCACCGGGAACGGGTCCGCCCCCACCGGCGGTCCGGGCGATGGCGGCGGGCTCGAGCAGCTCGGCCCGGAGACCCCGGTGCCGGAACGGCCGGCCACGGCCGCTCGGCCGGGGTGGGCGTTGCCGGCCGCGCTTGCTGCGATGGCGGTGGTCTATCCGGCGGCGTTCTGGTTGCAGGTGGTGCCGTTCTGGTCGGCGATGGTGGTGCTCTCGGCGTTCTCGTGGTGGGCGGCCTGGCACCCGTACCTCTGG
Organism: Actinomycetes bacterium; assembly: GCA_030152105.1. The sequence goes on along the minus strand of JASLIH010000154.1, from coordinate 3,822 downwards.
ACCCGGCTGCGGCCGGACCGGCGGCTGGTGGTGATGGGGGTCGTCTCCGGCCTTGGGCTGTACCTGCTGTTCTGCGCCGGGGCGCTGGTGGTCCGCCAGACACCGCTGGCGCCGCGGATCCAGGAGGTGGTGGACCTGGCGCGGGCCACCGCCCCGGCGGGGCTGGCCGCCCTGGTGATCGTGTTCGCGACCTCGCCGAGTGAGGAGGTGCTGTGGCGGGGGGCGGTGTTCGCCCGGATGACCAGGCGCTATGGGCCCGGGTGGCGCCCGGTGGTCGCCACCACCGTGCTGTACGCGCTGTTCGTCGGCCTGTCAGGGAGCGTGGTCCTGTCCCTGGCCGCGCTGGTCTGCGGGACCGTGTGGGCGAGGCAGCGCCAGGTCACGGGGAGCCTCGTGCCCGGCATGGTCTCCCACGCCCTGTGGTCGCTGCTGATGTTCCTCTGGATCCCCGGCGTCAGTTCTTGAACGCGTCCGGGGAGTAGTTCCAGGGCTGACCGCGGGCGATCTGGAAGCGGCTGCCGACCTCGGGGTCGCGGTCGATGCCGACGACCTGCTGGCACTTCGGGCACTTCCAGCGCTCGAACCCATAGGCCGAGCTCTCCAGCTCCATGCGCGAGCCACACTTGTCGCAGACCTCGCGCTGCAGGGTCGGCGTGGCGGTGCCGCTGTCGTCGGTGCCCATAGTCGTCGTCTCCTTGCTCCCCCCGGTCGACGCCGGGACGCACCACCAGGATGGCCTAACTCAGATGATCTTGCATCCCTTCGGAGGCAACTTCCGCATACCGATCTGGGATCCGGCGGGTCGGCTACGGCGATTACCTAGGCAAGCTCGAGTCGTGTTCTTCCTGATTACCCAGGTGGGCCGCGCGGCAATCACGGCGGGCCACCTCCCGGGCCGGGTCGGGAATCGTCCCGCCAAGAACTATCACGAGGGCGTGACGGGGCGTCCGGGCCCGACCTACGATGCGGGCATGACGCGACGTGGCGATGGAGCGGCCGGCCCCGGCCGGGTGGTGCTGACCGGCGGCCCGCTTGGCGTGGGCCAGGTGGTGGCCGTGGCCCGCGGCCGGGTCCCGGTGGAGCTCGGCGAGGAGGGCCGCAAGCGCATGGCCGCGGCCCGCGACGTGGTCGAGCGGGCGGTGACCGAAGGGCGGCAGGTGTACGGCGTCTCGACCGGGTTCGGGCTGCTCGCCAACACCGCCGTGGCCCCGGCCGACCTGGAGGAGCTGCAGCGCCGGATCGTCCTGTCGCACGCCACCGCCATCGGCGACCCGCTGGAGACCGAGGTGGTCAGGGGCATGCAGCTCCTGCGGGCCCGCACCCTCACCCAGGGCTACTCCGGGGTCAGGCCCCTGGTGGTGGAGGCGCTGCTCGCCCTGCTGGCCGCCGGGATCACCCCGGTGATCCCCGAGCACGGCTCGGTCGGCGCCTCCGGCGACCTGGCCCAGCTCGCCCACCTGGCCCTGCCCCTGCTCGGCGAGGGCGAGGTCCTGGTCGACGGCCGCCGCCTGCCCGCCGCCGAGGGGCTGCGGCAGGCCGGGCTGGAGCCACTCAGGCTCTCCTTCAAGGAGGGCCTGTCGCTGGTCAACGGGACCGAGGGGATGCTCGCCCTTGCCTGCCTGGCCGTGGCCGACGCCGAGGCCCTGGCCGCCATGGCCGATGTGGCCTGCGCCATGTCGATCGAGGGCCTCCTCGGCACCGACCGGCCCTTCCAGGCCCGCCTCCACGAGCTCCGCCCCCATCCCGGCCAGGTGGCCAGCGCGGCCAACCTCCGGACCATGCTCGCCGGGTCGCCCATCCTGGCCAGCCACCGCCACTCCGACCACGCCATCCAGGACGCCTACTCGCTGCGCTGCGCCCCCCAGGTCCACGGGGCCTGCCGGGACGTGATCGCCTTCGCCCGCCAGGTGGTGGAGCGCGAGCTGGGCTCGGTCACCGACAACCCGGTGGTGTTCGCCGAGACCGGCGAGGTGATCTCGGTCGGCAACTTCCACGGCGAGCCGCTGGCCTTCGTGCTCGACTTCCTGGCCATCGCCCTGGCCGAGCTGGCCGACATCTCCGAGCGCCGGGTCGACCGGCTGCTCGACCCGGCCCTCAACCACGACCTGCCGCCGTTCCTGGCCCGCGACCCGGGTCTCAACTCGGGCCTGATGCTGACCCAGTACACGGCGGCGGCCCTGGTGGCCGACTGCAAGGTGCTCGCCCACCCGGCCTCGGTCGACTCGATCCCGACCTCGGGGAACCAGGAGGACCACGTGTCCATGGGCTGGACGGCCGGCCTCAAGCTGCGCCGGGTCATCGCCAACGTCCGCCGGGCCCTGGCCATCGAGGCCCTGTGCGCCGCCCAGGCGATCGACCTGCGCGGCCCGCTGCGCCCGGGGGCGGCGGTGGCGGCCGTCCTGGACCGGGTCCGCGAGCAGGTCCCGCCCCTGGACGAGGACCGCTACCTGGCCCCCGACCTGGCCGCCGTGGAGCACCTGGTGGCCGACGGCACCCTGGTCGCCGCCGCCGAGGAGGTGGCCGGGCCCCTCGGGTGACCCGGCCGGAAAGGAGCTGTTGATGGAAGGCGCACGGGTCGTCCGCGCCCCCCGGGGGCCAGAGCTGTCCTGCCGGGGGTGGCAGCAGGAGGCGGCCCTGCGGATGCTCTGCAACAACCTCGACCCCGAGGTCGCCGAGCGGCCCGACGACCTGGTCGTCTACGGCGGCACCGGCCGGGCGGCGCGGAACTGGGCGGCGTTCGACCGGATCGTGGCCACCCTGCGGCGGCTCGGCGACGACGAGACCCTGCTGGTCCAGTCGGGCAAGCCGGTGGGGGTGTTCCGGACCCACAGCTTCGCTCCCAGGGTGCTGATCGCCAACTCCCTGCTGGTGCCGGAGTGGGCCAACTGGGAGCAGTTCCGCGAGCTGGAGGCGGCCGGGCTCACGATGTACGGGCAGATGACGGCCGGGTCCTGGATCTACATCGGCACCCAGGGGATCCTCCAGGGCACCTATGAGACCTTCGCCGCCGTGGCCCAGGTGAAGGGCTGGGACAGCCTGGCCGGCAAGGTCGTGCTCACCGGGGGCCTCGGCGGCATGGGCGGGGCCCAGCCCCTGGCCGTCACCATGAACGAAGGGGTCGCGCTGTGTGTCGAGGTCGACCCCGAGCGTCTCGCCCGCCGGCTCGACACCGGCTACCTGGACGAGCGGGCCGACGACCTGGCCGACGCGGTCGCCCGGGTCGAGCGGGCCGCCGCCGAGGGCCGGGCGCTGTCGGTCGGGCTGGTCGGCAACGCCGCCGACGTCTTCGCTGAGCTGCTGGCGGCCGGCTTCCGGCCTGACGTGGTCACCGACCAGACCTCGGCCCACGACCCCCTCGGCGGGTACGTGCCCAGCGGGGTCGACCCGGGCGACGCCCCGGCGGCCCGGGCCCAGGACCCGGCCGGCTATGTCAAGGCGGCCCAGGAGTCGATGGCCCGCCACTGCGAGGCCATGGTCGGGTTCCAGCGGGCCGGGGCCGAGGTGTTCGACTACGGCAACAACCTGCGCGGCGAGGCCCGGGTGGCCGGGTTCGGGGACGCCTTCGCCTACCCCGGGTTCGTGCCCGCCTACATCCGGCCGCTGTTCTGCCAGGGCAAGGGGCCGTTCCGCTGGGCCGCCCTGTCCGGCGAGGAGGCCGACATCGCCCGCACCGACCGGGCCGTGCTGGAGCTGTTCGGCGACGACGAGCACCTGCGCCGCTGGCTGGAGCTGGCCGCCGAGCGGGTCCGGTTCCAGGGGCTGCCGGCGCGGATCTGCTGGCTCGGCTACGGCGAGCGCCACCAGGCCGGGCTGGCCTTCAAC
>JASLIH010000122.1 GCA_030152105.1 Actinomycetes bacterium | reverse complement strand
AGAAACGCCGAGAGCCTTCCGGCGTTACCGCCGCGGGCGAAGATCCACCGCTCGACGCCGAGCGGCCCGCCTGGCGACGGGGCCGCTGCTGGTGGTTACTGGCCGGGTTGTGGTGGCTCGGCCGGCCGGGCCGGGTGCTGTTCGACACGGCGCTGGTAGGCGGCCGGGTCAAGCCCGAGCCGGTCCTGCTCGGCAAGCTCGTGGTCGAGCAGGTCGGCAATGAACCGGGCGCACCAGTCCAGCGTGTCGGCGGCCCGCTCGACGTCGGCCGGGACCGGTAGACCAGCGTCCCGGGCCGAGGCGACCAGGTGTCGGGATGCTTGGGCGGCTCGGGCGGCGTCGGCGGGCAGGTTCACCCGAATGGCCCAGTGGTGGAGGAGCAGCTCGCGCTCGGCAGCGGTCATGGGGTCGTGGTCGCTCACTGGAGTCGCCCGTCCTGCCTCCTCTGCTTGCCTGCGGGACCGAACGTTCGCCCGAAGAAACCGGCATACGGGCACGGCCGTTACATTGCCGGCCGTTTGTAACGGGACGCCGCGGGCGCGCGTTTCCCCAGTTGGGGCAGGCCCCTGTTGGCAATCCGGGGGCTATCCAGGGAGCACCAGGATGCGTCGCATGTTGTCGGCTGCCTGCGTCGCGGTGGCGCCTCGCTCGCTTGAGCCCTACCCCCGTCGTCCCAGCAATGAACCTCACTGCTCGCGTCGGCGTGCCTCAGCCCAAGACGGCACCGGGACGGTTCGTCCGATCAGCCAGCCTGGTTGGCTGCCCGGCGCAGCGTCACCACGAACGGCGCACGCCCGGCTGGCAGGAGCGGAACCTGGCATAGCGGCACCGATTGCATGGCCGTCGACGCGACGACTTGGGCGAAGGGCGTCGCGCTGCTACCGGCGGGCGACCGCGAGCTGCTTGCGGTACTCGCGATAGGTCAACCAGGCGATCAGCGCGTCGAAGATCGTCAAGGCGGTCAGCCCGACGGAGGGTTGGAAGCTCAGCCGGTAGAGCTGGTAGACGATGAAGACCCCCAGAAAGCCGATCGTCCAGGGATAGGCCCACAGCTGGTTCTTGAGCAGCGCCGTGACCAAGATCACCTTCACCAGGCCGTGGGCGAGCAGGTAGACCGCCCCAAAGAGCACCGCGGGGCCGGTCAGCCCGTGGGCGGTCCGCAGGAGGTGGGTGGCGAGGAGGTCGTGGGGGTCTTCGGACAGCTCATGCTGGGTGAGGCTGGTCACCAGGCGGTCGATGGTGGCGGGCGAGACCACCAGGAGGAGGAGGCCACCGATGACCTCGAGCAGCCCGTCCAGGCCTTTGAGGATGATGCCGACCTCGAAGGTCTGGTCGAGGAGGTCTCGCGGCCGGAACCAGGGCATGCTGTTCCTCGAGGCCGAGCTGGGCTATCGCTCACGTGGGGTGTCGCTCCCGGGCGCCACGGTAGTCCGACGCCGTTCCCACCGCTCGGGCATGTTGCGTCCGGCAGGGGCGCCGAGCCAGGAGGACGGCCAGGGCTCGGGTCGGGGATTACTGGGCGAGGATCTGGTAGTCGACACCGAAACGGGGGGCCGAGGTCACCGGCGAGTGCCTCCAGCATCGCCTGGTCCTCGTCCACCACCAACAAGATCGGCGTCCCCATTCTCAACCTCCCGGCACCGTAATCGAATCCTTGGCTCTTCCAGAGGCCGACCGCCGCCCCGCGGCCGCACCCCGATCCTGCGCCACCGCTTTGGGTGGAAGAAGGCCTCCATGGCGGCCGCTCTGGGCTATCGGCCCGACGGCACCGCCGCTCGGCTGTGCTTCTACCTGCAGCAGCCCAGCTATGACACCGACACCCTCATCGAGGTCTTGGACCAGCTCGCCAGGTTCTACGCCGGGCAGCGGGTGGTCCTCATCTGGGACGGACTCTCGGCTCACTGGAGCCACAGGATGCGCGCCTATCTCGACAGCCAACGCGACTGGCTCTGTGCCGAGCGGCTCCCGGCCTATGCCCTCCGTCAACCCAACCCACGAAACTCAATAAAGAGGTTCGCTCCTTCCGATGACATGACCGGAGTTGTCCCGGCAGCATGGCGGCATGAGACCAACCGCCTAGCGCCGCAACGCCGCGGTCTGCGTGACCGCCAGGCCTTTGAACCTATCCGTCTCCAGGCCGGCGAGTTGTTCACCGCCGGCCGCTCTCAAGCCGAGGTCGCCCACCAGCTCGGTGTCGCGCGGCAGAACGTCAGCCGCTGGCACGCGCGCTGGCGCTCGGGTGGGTCGGAGGCGCTGCGCAGCAGGCTCATGACCTGGATCGGCGTATCGATCGAAACCCGCTCAGCACGTGAGGTCCGATCACGATCCCAAGCCCCGATCTCGAGCACGATTGACGGCAACCGGATCCTCGGGAAGAGCCCGAGCGCGAGCTGAGCCACCAGCGCCGCCGCTGCGACGATCGCCACTCCACCGAACGAGACGTTCGTGAGTTAGGACTCAGTACTGGTGCGAGTAGCCCTCGGTCACCTCACCCTTGTGTGCAGCGAATGCAGCCAGTACCTCACCCTTCTCCGGCTCC
>JASLIH010000117.1 GCA_030152105.1 Actinomycetes bacterium | reverse complement strand
GCACCTGGTGGTCACCAACCTGGCCGGCCGCCCCCCGCTCGACCTGATCGGCAGCTGGGTCCAGCTCCGCTACACCACCAACTCCGGGGGGGCGTTCTCGCTGCTGACCGGGGCCCCGCTGTTCTTCGGGGTGATGGCCATGGTGATCATCGGCGGGATCGTCTACGCCTCCCGCCGCGCCCAGCCGCTGTCCCTGCTGGTCGTCCTCGGCCTGATCCTCGGGGGGGCGCTGGGGAACCTGGCCGACCGCCTGTTCCGCGGCGAGGGCCTGCTCCGGGGCGAGGTGGTCGACTTCGTCAAGGTCGGCATCTGGCCGGTGTTCAACCTGGCCGACTCCTGCGTGGTCGTCGGCGGGATCCTCCTGGCCATCTTCCTCGGCCGGGCCGAGCGCGAGCCCGAGCAGGCCCCGGCCGACACCGACCGCACGTGACCCCGCCGCCCGACCCGGGCGAGGCCTCGGCCACCGAGGAGGCGGCCGGGCGGCGGCTGGACGAGGTGGTGGCGCAGCTGGCCGGGACCTCGCGGGCCCAGGCGGCCCGCTGGGCCACCGACGGCCTGGTCGAGGTGGACGGCCGACCCCGTCCCAAGGCGCACCGGCTCCGGGGCGGCGAGCGGGTCGCCTGGGCCCCGCCGCCGGCGCCGCCGCGGGGCGAACCGCAGGCCGAGCACCGGCCCCTCGAGGTCCGCTACGAGGACGACCGGCTGCTGGTGGTGGCCAAGCCGGCCGGCCTGGTCGTCCACCCCGGCCCCGGCCACCCGACCGGCACCCTGGTCAACGCCCTCCTCGGGCGGCCCGGGACCAGCCTGTCGGCCGGCGGGGGAGCCGCCGACCGTCCCGGCATCGTCCACCGCCTCGACAAGGACACCTCCGGCCTGCTGCTGGTGGCCAAGGACGACGCCACCCACCAGGCCCTGGCCCGCGACCTGGCCGCCCACCGGGTCGAGCGCCACTACCTGGCCCTGGTCCAGGGCCGCCTCCCGGCCGGCACCGGCACCGTCGACGCCCCCGTCGGCCGCCACCCCCGCGACCGCAAGCGCATGGCCGTGGTCCCCGCCGGCGGCCGCCACGCCGTCACCCACTGGCGGGTCCTCGAGACCTTCCCGGCCGTCCAGCTCACCGAGGCCACCTTGGAGACCGGCCGCACCCACCAGGTCCGGGTCCACCTCGCCTCCCTCCGTCACCCCCTGGTCGGCGACCGCACCTACGGCGCCGACCCCACCCTGGCCACCCGCCTCGGCGTCCCCCGTCCCTTCCTCCACGCCTGGCGCCTGGCCTTCACCCACCCCACCACCGGCACCCGCATCGACCTCACCGAACCCCTCCCCCCCGACCTCCAGTCCCCCCTGGACCGCCTCCGCGACCACGGTTGACAGCCTCCGGCGACAAGCTCCTGAACAGGCGGTTCCCTCCGAAACCGTTGTGCCGCAACGATTTCGGACAGCCGAGGGTCGTTGCCTCCGGGCCTGCCGGGGTGTAGGCTCCGACCCGAAATTACAGCCGTGTCATTTTGTCCACAGGCTGTGGGAAACTCCGGTCCAGCGGCAATCGGCAACGGTAGGGAGAGCAACAGCAGTCATGCCGGGCAGCTTCGCGCACCTCCACGTGCATACCGAGTACTCGATGCTCGACGGAGCCGCCCGGGTCGACGACCTGTTCGCCGAGGCCGCCCGCATGGGCATGCCCGCCCTGGCCATGACCGACCACGGCCAGCTGTTCGGCGCCGTCGACTTCTACCTGGCCGGCCAGAAGCACGGCGTCAAGCCCATCCTCGGGGTGGAAGGGTACCTGGCCCCCGGGTCGCGGTTCGAGAAGCAGCGGCGCGACAGCGCCGAGCCCTACAGCCACCTGACCCTGCTGGCCGAGAACCAGACCGGCTACGCCAACCTGCTCCGGCTGGTGTCGGCGGCCTCCCTTGAGGGGTTCTTCTACAAGCCGCGCATGGACCGGGAGCTGTTCGAACGCTGGGGCGAGGGGCTGATCGCCACCTCCGGCTGCCTCGGCTCCGAGGTCAACCAGCGGCTGCTCAAGGGCGACCAGAAGGGCGCGGCCGCGACCCTGGCCGAGTTCCGCGACCTGTTCGGGCCCGGCAACTACTTCGTCGAGCTGCACGACCACGGCCTGCCCGAGCAGCGCCGGGTCAACCCCGACCTGATCGCCCTGGCCCGCGACCTCGGCCTGCCCCTGCTGGCCGCCAACGACCTGCACTACACCCGCAAGGCCGACGCCGGCCCCCACGAGGTGCTGCTCTGCATCCAGACCGGGGCCGTGCTGGCCGACCCCAAGCGGTTCAAGCTGGGCGACGGGTCCGAGGAGTTCTACCTCAAGTCCCCGGCCGAGATGCGCGCGCTGTTCGCCGACTACCCCGAGGCCAGCGACAACACCCTCGAGGTGGCCGAGCGCTGCAACGTGCAGCTGCGCTTCGGTGGGAACCTCCTGCCCCATTTCGACGTGCCCGACGGCCACACCCTGGAGTCGTGGCTGCGGGCCGAGGTCGAGCGGGGCGCGGCCGAGCGCTACGGCGACCCGCTGCCCCCCTCGGTCCGCGACCGGATCGACTACGAGCTCCAGGTCATCGACCAGCTCGGCTTCGCCGGCTACTTCCTGATCGTGGCCGACCTGTGCCGCCACGCCCGCGAGCTCGGCATCCGGGTCGGGCCGGGGCGGGGGAGCGCGGCCGGCTCGTGTGTCTCCTACTGCCTGCGCGTCACCGACCTCGACCCGATCGCCTACGGGCTGATGTTCGAGCGCTTCCTCAACCCGGGCCGCAACGAGATGCCCGACATCGACCTGGACTTCGACGAGCGCCGGCGCGGCGACATGATCCGCTACGCTACCGAGAAGTACGGCGCCGACCACGTCGCCCAGATCGTCACCTTCTCCACCATCAAGGCCAAGCAGGCCATCCGCGACTCGGCCCGGGTGCTCGGCCACCCCTACAAGCTGGGCGACGATCTGGCCAAGGCCATGCCCCCGCCGGTGCTGGGCAAGGAGCACCCGCTGAGCGTGGCCTTCAAGCTCTCGGCCGAGCTGCGGGCCGCCCGCGACAACGACCCCGACGCCCGCCAGGTGCTGGACACCGCCGCCGGCCTCGAGGGGCTGCGCCGCCAGTGG
>JASLIH010000107.1 GCA_030152105.1 Actinomycetes bacterium | reverse complement strand
ACCGGCACGCCCCGGCGCAGCGCGGCCTAGCGCAGCCGCAGCCACAGGATGGGCGACTCCTCGCGCGGGTCGAGGTCGACCACCACGACCGCCCTGGCCGACTCCAGGTCCCGGTAGGTCGGCATGCCGTCGTCCGGGCCGCGCCCGGCCACCCGGGCGGCGGCGGCCGCGGCGGCCTCGTCCTCGGGCCAGGCCCGGGCGTCGACGTTGTTGGTGCCCAGCGCGACCCGGGCCAGCTTCTGGAGGGCGTAGGCGTCCTGGTCGGTGAGGTGGCCGCCGACCAGCACCCCGACCCCCTTGCCCTTGGCCGCCCGGATGCCGTCGGCGGCCCGGCGCAGCGCCTCGGACCAGGCGGCGGTGCGCAGCTTGCCCTCCTCGGCCAGCTGCGGGACCAGCACCCGCTGCGGCGACTGGGCGTAGGCGAAGCCGTAGCGGCCCCGGTCGCAGTTCCAGGCCTCGTTGACGTCGTCGTTGTCGCGGGCCAGCTGGCGGGTGACCAGGCCCCGGCGGGCGTCGATGCGCAGGTTGCAGCCGGACGCGCAGTGGTTGCAGACCCCGTCGGTGGAGGTCAGGTCGAACGGCCGGGCCTGGAACCGGTACGAGGGCGAGGTCAGCGCCCCCACCGGGCAGATCTGGACGACGTTGCCGCTGTAGTGGCTCGCATACGGCTCGTCCTCGAAGATGGCCACCTGCTCCAGCGCCCCCCGCTCGAACAGCTCGATGAACGGGTCGCCGGCGATCTCGTTGGAGAAGCGGGTGCAGCGGGCGCAGAGCACGCAGCGCTCGCGGTCCAGCAGGACCGTCTCGGAGATCTTGACCGGCTTCTCGTAGCGGCGCTTGGTCTCGATGAACCGGGTCTCCCCCGGCCCGTGGGCCAGGGTCTGGTCCTGGAGCGGGCACTCGCCGCCCTTGTCGCACATGGGGCAGTCGAGCGGGTGGTTGATCAGCAGCAGCTCGAGGTTGCCCTCCTGGCCGGCCCTGGCCACCTCGGAGGTGACCTGGGTCTTGACCTCCATGCCGTCGGTCACCGTGGTGGTGCAGGCGGTCAGCGGCTTTCGCTGGCCGACCACCTCGACCAGGCACTGACGGCACGCCCCCAGGGGGGCGAGCAGCCGGTGGTCGCAGAACCGCGGGACGATCGTGCCCAGCTGCTCGGCGGCACGGATCACCAGCGTGCCCGGACGGACCTCCAGCTCCTGGCCGTCGATGGTGACCTTCACGGTGGTCGGCCTGTCGGACATTGCGTCGGCTCCTAGTGGGCAGCGACGGTCACGCGTGCCCCCGGGAAGGGGCAGCCGCCGCCGCTGACGTGCTCGTCGAACTCGTCGCGGAAGAACTTCAGGGCGGAGACGACAGGGCTGGTCGCCCCGTCGCCGAGGGCGCAGAAGGAGCGCCCGAAGATCGAGTCGCAGATGTCCTTGAGAGTGTCCATGTCGTCGGGCCGGCCCTGGCCCGTCTCGAGGCGGCCGAGGATCTTGCGCATCCAGTCGGTGCCCTCCCGGCAGGGGGTGCACTTGCCGCAGGACTCGTGCGCGTAGAACTCGGTGAAGTTCAGGCACGCCCTGACCATGCAGACGTCCTCGGAGAAGACCATCACCGCGGCCGTGCCGAGCAGGCTGCCGGCGGCCGTGATGCCCTCGAAGTCCATCGGGGCGTCGAGGTGGTCGGCGGTCAGCATCGGCGTGGAGCTCCCTCCGGGGGTCCAGGCCTTGAGGGTCTTGCCGTCGCGCAGCCCGCCGGCCGCGCCCAGAATGACCTCCCGGGCGGGCACGCCGAGGGGGAACTCGAAGTTCCCCGGGTTGACGACGTCGCCGGAGACGCTGAACAGCTTGGGGCCGGGCGACTTCTCCGAGCCCATGGAGCGGAACCAGTCGACGCCCTTGCGGATGATCCAGGGCACGGTGGCGACCGTCTCGACGTTGTTGACCGTGGTCGGGGCCCGGTACAGGCCCTCGACGGCCGGGAAGGGCGGGCGCAGCTTGGGCTGGCCGCGCTGACCCTCCAGCGACGACAGCAGGGCCGTCTCCTCGCCGCAGATGTAGGCCCCGGCGCCCCGGTGCAGGACCACGTCCAGGTCGAACCCGGAGCCCTTGATGTCGCGGCCGAGCAGGCCCTTGTCGTAGGCGGCGTCGATCGCCGCCTGGAGCCGGCGGCCCGGCCAGCCGCACTCGCCCCGCAGGTAGATGAAGGCGTTGCGGCAGCCGATGGCGTAGGAGGAGACGATCACACCCTCGACCAGGGCATGCGGGTCGCGCTCGAGCAGCTCCATGTCCTTGAAGGTGCCAGGCTCGCTCTCGTCGGCGTTGACGACCAGGTAGGTCGGCTTGCCGGTCCCCTTGGCCAGGAACCCCCACTTCATGCCGGTCGGGAAGCCGGCTCCGCCCCGGCCCCGCAGCCCGGCGTCCTTGACCAGCTGGACCAGGTCCTCGGGGGACTTCTCGAAGGCGGCGTCCAGGCTGGCGTAGCCGTCCAGCTCGCCGAAGTGGTCGATCTCGTGCGCCCGGTTGTCCCCCCAGCGGGAGGTCAGCACCTTGACCTGGTCGGTCACGAGCGGTCACCTGGCTCGGGAGCCGGGCCGGCGTCGCCGGGGGCCTCGTGGGCGGCCTCCGGGTCCGCGGACCTCTCCGAGGGCTCGGTCGGGGCCTCGGGGGCGGCCGCCCCGGCCCCCTCGGCCGGCTGGGGCTCGCCGGCCTCGCGCTGCTCGGTCGGCTCGGGCACCGACGGCTCCCGACCCACGCGCCGCACGGCCGGCTCGCCGTTCGTGGTCGCCGCCGGCTCGGGCGCGGCCGCCGCCGTGCCGCCGTACGCCGCCGGGGGGTCGCCGAGACCGGCCAGGCGCCAGTGGAGCGCGGCCGTGGACGGCTCGGTCACCGACCCGTCGGCCGCGAACGTCGGCGGCGGGACCTCGTCGCGGAGCAGGGCCTCCAGCAGCTCAAGGGCCTCCTCCTCGGACAGGCGCTCGTAGTTCTCGGTGTTGACCTGGACCACCGGGGCGCCGTCGCAGGCGGCCAGGCACTCCACCTCCTCGACCGTGACCATCCCGCTCTCGTCGGTGCCGCCGAGGGGGACGTCAAGCCGCCTGGCCATGGCCTCGGAGATGTCGCGCGACCCGCGCAGCTGGCAGGGCAGGGTCTTGCACACCGACACCAGGTACTTGCCCACCGGGCGGCGCCGGAACATGGTGTAGAAGGTGGCCACCGCCCCGACCTCGGCCTTGGTCAGCCCCAGCAGCTGGGCCGCCTGGGCGACCCCGGCCGGCGACACGTAGCCGTCCTCAGCCTGGAGCAGGAACAGGATCGGCAGCAGGGCCGAGCGCGGCTGGGGGTAGCGGGCGATCAGCTCCTCGGCCCGGGTCAGGGTCTGGTCGGACAGGGGCACGGCGGTGGGGGGCTCCTTTGGTGGGTGCTAGCGGTCGACGCCGCCGAGGACCGGGTCGATGGAGGACATGGCGGCGATGACGTCGGCGACCAGCAGCCCGATCGACATGGGCGTGCCGGTCTGGAGGTTGACGAACGACGGGTCGCGGACGTGCACCCGGTAGGGCAGGTTGCCGCCGTCGGAGATCACGTGGTAGCCGAGCTCGCCCCTTGGCGACTCGATCGGCACGTAGACCTCGCCCCTCGGCACCTTGATGCCCTCGGTGACCTGCTTGAAGTGGTGGATGAGGGCTTCCATGGACTCGCCCATGATGTGCTGGACATGGGCCGGGGAGTTGCCCAGCCCGTCGGGGCCGAGAGCGAGCTTGGCCGGCCAGCCGATCTTGGGGTCCTCGGACATGACCGGCCCGCCGGGCAGGGTGTCGAGGACCTGCTCGACGATCCGCAGGCTCTCGCGCATCTCGGCAAGCCGGACCTGGTAGCGGGCGTACACGTCCGACCCGGTGGCCGTGGGCACGGAGAACTCGTACTGCTCGTAGCCGCAGTAGGGCTCGGCCTTGCGCAGGTCGTGGTCGAGCCCGGCCGCCCGCAGCATCGGCCCGGTGGTCGAGAGGCCGATCAGCTCGTCGAGGGAGAGGTGGCCGATGCCCTTGGTCCGTTCCAGCCAGATCGGGTTGTTGGTGAGCAGGGTCTCGTACTCGTCGGCCTTTGCTCGCATGTCGCGGACGAAGGCCCGGATCTTGTCCTCGGTGCCGTCGGGCAGGTCCTGGGAGACCCCGGCCGGCCGCACCCAGGCGTGGTTCATGCGCAGCCCGGTGACGTCCTCGAGGATGTCGAGGATCTCCTCCCGCTCCCGGAACCCGTAGAGCATGATCGAAAGGGCGCCCAGCTCCAGCCCGGTGGTGGCCAGCCAGACCAGGTGCGAGCTGATCCGGTTGAGCTCCATCATCAGCACCCGCAGGGCGGTGGCCCGGGGCGGCGGCTCGATCCCGAGCAGCTTCTCGACGGCCAGGCAGTAGGCGGTCTCGTTGAAGATCGGGGCCAGGTAGTCCATGCGGGTCACGAAGGTGACCCCCTGGACCCAGGTGCGGAACTCGGCCGACTTCTCGATCCCGGTGTGCAGGTAGCCGACCACCGGCTGGAGGTTGATGACCTCCTCGCCCTTGAGCTCCACGACCAGGCGCAGCACCCCGTGGGTCGAGGGGTGCTGGGGGCCCATGTTGATGATCATCACGTCGTCCTGGCCCTCGGCGGCGGCCCTGGCCGTCACCTCGGCCCAGTCGCCGCCGCCCATGGCCACCACCTGGTGGACGCGCCGCTCGTTCACCGAGACGCGCTCGGCGGCACTGGCCGGGGGCAGGTCGTGGGCCTCGCCGGGCTGGACCACGGGCACCTCGAGCTCGCTCATGTGCTGGTCCAGCCTCCCTTGTACCGCCTGGTGTCCGGCGGGGGGATGTGGGCGCCGATGTACTCGACGTCGACCCCGCCGAGCGGGTAGTCCTTGCGCTGCGGGTAGCCCTTCCAGTCCTCGGGCATGGCGATGCGGACCAGGTTGGGGTGCCCGTCGAAGCGTATGCCGAAGAAGTCGTAGGCCTCCCGCTCCGGGAAGTTGGCTCCCGGCCAGACCCCGGTGACCGACGGGATGTGCGGGTCCTCGGTGGTGACCCGGACCTTGAGCCGGATCCGGAGGTTGTGGTCGAAGGAGTAGAGGTTGTAGTCGGCGCACAGCCGCTCGGGCCGGTCGTCGTACTTCAGGTAGTCGATGCCGGTGATGCTGGCCAGCATCCGGAAACGGGCCGCCTCGTGGTCGCGCAGCCAGGTGCAGACCTCGACCAGCCGGTCGCGCTCGAGCTCGACCACGACCTCGCCCCGGTGCCCGCTGACCTCCCGGATCGCGTCCTCGAACCGCTCCCGCAGCCCGGTCAGCACCGGCTGGAGCCCGTCGGGCGGCTGGAAGTCGAGCTCGGGTGCCTCGGTCACTTCGCGGCCTCTTCCAAGACCAGCTTGGAGCGGGGCTCGCCCTTCATGATCTTCTCGTGGAGCTTGATGATCCCGTCGATCAGCATCTCCGGCCGGGGCGGGCAGCCGGGCACGTACATGTCCACCGGCACGATCTGGTCGACGCCCTGGACGATCGCGTAGTTGTTGAACATCCCGCCCGAGGTGGCGCAGACGCCCATGGAGATGACCCACTTGGGCTCGGGCATCTGGTCGTAGATGGTCCGCAGCACCGGGGCCATCTTCTGCGACACCCGGCCGGACACGATCATCAGGTCGGCCTGGCGGGGCGAGGCCCGGAACACCTCCATGCCGAACCGGGCCAGGTCGTAACGGCCGGCCCCGGCGGCCATCATCTCGATGGCGCAGCAGGCCAGCCCGAACGTGGCCGGCCACAGCGAGCCCTTGCGGGCCCAGTTGGCCAGCTTCTCCACCGTCGTGACGAGGATGCCGCCTGGCAGCTTCTCCAGTCCGCTCCCGGTCTGCATGGTCAGTCCCACTCCAATCCGCCGCGCTTCCAGTCATAGATGTAGGCGATCAGGATCAGCCCGACGAAGATGCCCATCTGGACCAGCCCGAACACGCCCAGCTGGCGGAACACGACCGCCCAGGGGTAGAGGAAGATCACCTCGACGTCGAAGACCACGAACAGCATCGCGGTCAGGTAGAACTTGACCGGGAAGCGCTCCCCCTGCGGCAGGCGCCCCGGCTCGATCCCGGACTCATAGGCCGAGTATTTGGCCCTCGTCGGCCGGTGGGGGGCCAGGAACGCCGACACGACGATCGAGATGACCGCGAACGCGGTCGCCAGCACGAGCATGGCCAGGATCGGAGCGAAGGCACCGAGGTTCACGGGCAGCCTCCAACAGACCTCGAGCGTGGGGCCGACGGCGGCGAGGCCAGCCTATGGCCGCCTCGGGAGAGCACGCAAACTTGGGCGGGCACGATCCTCACCTCGAAGGAGCCAGTCGGACCATGGCCCGCACGATCCGGTCGGTGGCGTCGCCCCTGGCCGGCTCGTAGAGGTTGGCCATCAGCTTCAGGACCAGCTTCATCAGGGTCGGCCGGGGCAGCCCGTACCTGGCGCAGGCCTTCATCACCTGGGGGTGGCCGATGGCCCGGACGAATACCCGGCCAAGGGTGAAGTAGGAGCCGAAGCTGCGCTCGAGCGCGGCCCGGTAGGTGCTCAGCCGCGTCCGGTCGCCGCTCTCCAGCACGGCCAGGCCGACCTCGGCGGCCAGCTGGCCCGACTCCATGGCGTAGTCGATGCCCTCGCCGTTGAACGGGTTGACCAGCCCGGCGGCGTCCCCGACGAACAGCACGCCCCGGTGCAGCGGCGGGTGGCGGCTGGCCCCCATGGGCAGCGGGGCCGAGCGGGGCTTGGCCACCGGGTCGGCGGGGTCGAAGTCCCACTCGGCGGCGACCGTCGGCAGCCAGCCCTTGAGGAGGTCCCGGTAGTTGGTGTTGCGGAAGCCCTCGGAGGTGTTGAGCAGCCCGCAGCCGACGTTCACGGTCCCGTCGGCCAGCGGGAACACCCAGCCGTAGCCGGGCAGCAGGTGGTCGCCCTTCCACAGCTCCAGGTAGGAGTCGATCCAGGGGTCGGTGTCGCGGTCGGACCGGAAGTACTGGCGGATGGCCACCCCGATGGGCCGGTGGTCGTCCCTGACCAGGCCGAGGGCCTGGGCGAAGCGGCTGGAGGCGCCGTCGGCGGCGACCACGACCTCGGCCCGGACGTCGACCGGGTCCTCGCCCTCGCGCCGCACCACCGCCCCCCGGACCAGGCCGTTCTCGACCAGCGGCTCGACCACGTCGGTGCTCTCCCACAGGTCGGCCCCGGCCTTGGCGGCGGTCCTGGCCAGCAGCTGGTCGAGGTCGGCCCGGGGCCGGGCCAGCCCGAACGACGGGTAGTCCTCCAGCTCCGGCCAGGGCAGCTCGATCACGTGCCCGCCTCCGTGCACCTTGAGCCCGGCGCTGCGCGACCAGCTCTGGTACTCCTCCCGGAGGCCCATGTGGTCGAGCGCCCGGACCGCCCGTGGCGTGAGCCCGTCGCCGCACACCTTGTCCCGAGGGTAGGTCTGCTTCTCGGCCAGGAGCACCCGGGCTCCGCCCCTGGCCAGATGGAACGCGGTCGCCGACCCCCCCGGCCCACCACCGATGACCAGCGCGTCGTAGGCGTCGCTCACCTCGCCTCCCAGCGGCCACGTCCATTTGTGAAACGACTCACAAGTACGTCGACTGGAGTGTAGGGGGCGCAGTGTGTCACGGCAATGGTTCGGGAACCATTTTCCCTATGGCCGGGCCACCCCGCGGTGGAGGGCGACGA
Organism: Actinomycetes bacterium; assembly: GCA_030152105.1. The sequence goes on along the minus strand of JASLIH010000107.1, from coordinate 7,313 downwards.
TGCCGCCGGTGAGGTTGCGCCAGGCCACCTCCCCGAAGCCGGCGTCCTGCAGCCAGCGGGCCAGGGCGGGCTGGTCGGGCCAGGCGCCGATGGAGCGGGCCAGGTACTGATAGGCCTCGGGGTCGGAGGTGAGGCGGCGGGCGGCCACCGGCATGAGGCGGGTCAGGTAGCGGCGGTAGACGTCGCGCAGCACCGGGACCACCGGGGTGGAGAACTCGCAGACGACCAGCCGGCCGCCGGGCCGCAGGACCCGCCGGAACTCGAGCAGTCCCTGGCCGGGCTCGGGCAGGTTGCGCAGGCCGAAGGCGATCGTGACCACGTCGACGCTGGCGTCGGCCAGGGGCAGCTGGAGCGCGTCCCCGGCGGCCACCCGGCCCCTGGGCCCCTGGGCGAGCATCTCCAGGGAGAAGTCGAAGCCGGCGACCGTCGCCCCGGGGGCCAGCGTCTCCAGCTCCCTGGCCAGGCCGCCGGTGCCACAGGCAACGTCGACGGCGACCTCGCCCGCGGCCAGGCGGGTCGCCCGGGCCGCGGCCACCCGCCAGCCCTTGTCCTGGCCCATGGAGAAGACGGTGTTGGCCAGGTCGTACCGGGGGGCGACCCGGTCGAACATCCGCTGCACACCCTGGGAGGTGCGCTCGGCCGCCGGCGGCGTCTGGTCGGCGGCCACTAGACCGTCGGGGGGCGGCGGACGGGGGTGGCCAGGACGACGGCGGTGCGGGTGCGGGCGACCCCGTCGATGCCCTGGAGGCGCTGGAGGACGTCGGACAGCTCGAGGATCGAGCGGGTGCGGACGACCAGCAGGTGGCTGTCCTCGCCGGCGACGCTCCAGGCGGTCTCGACCTCGGGAAGGGCGGCCAGGGCGGCCTCGGTCGCGGTCGCGTCCATGGAGTCGCTGGGCACGACGCTGACCAGCGACAGCACGCTCAGCCCGAGCAGCTCGGGGTCGACCTCGGCGTGGTAGCCACGGATGACCCCCCGGGTCTCGAGCCGGTGGACCCGCTCGTGCACCGAGGCCGCCGAGAGGCCGACCGCCCTGCCGACCTCGGTGTAGGTGGCGCGGGCGTTGGCCTGCAGCGCCCGGACGATGGCCAGGTCGGTGTCGTCGAGCGAGGCCCGCAGCGGCTCGGCACCGTCATGGATCGGTACGACTTTGTTCGGCGATCGAGCCATCTTCTTCGAACGTTTAGGCCCTTCTGACACTAGCTAGCCCCGATTCATTAGGGTATACTGCCACTATAGCCGAATAGAACACCGAAGTGAGCCTCGGGGAGGCATCGTACCCCGGCGGCAAGCTTCATGGTGCCCAGAGGAGGGTTGAGCATGCTGTCCATGACCTACCAGGTCGCCCGGGCCCGCCAGGCCGAGCTGCTCGCCCAGGCCGAGCAGGCCAGGGAGCAGCGGGTCGCCCGCCGCCGCCTCCGCGAGCAGCGTCGCCCCAGGCGATGAGCCCGCCAGGCGGCGAACCAGGCGGCTGACGCCCCCGAACCCATAGGGTCGGGGGCGTCGTCATCTCCGGGAGCTACCCGCCGTAGCTGTGGAGGCCGACGATGACGGTGTTGACCGCGTAGAAGTTGAACAGCAGGGTGGCCAGGCCGATGATCGCCAGCCAGGCGGCGCGGCGGCCGCGCCAGCCGGCGGTGGCTCTGGCGTGCAGGTAGGCGGCGAACACCGTCCAGGAGATGAACGACCAGGTCTCCTTGGGGTCCCAGCCCCAGTAGCGGCCCCAGGCGGCCTGGGCCCAGATGGCCCCGGCGATGATGGCGAAGGTCCAGATGGGGAAGCCGAAGGCGGCCGTCCGGTAGGCCAGGTGGTCCAGGGTGTCGGCCGACGGCATCCGGTCCCAGACGGTCGCGTGGCGGGCCACCGCCTGGTCGACCTCGACCCGGTCGGCGGTCTGGGCCGCCCCGGCGACCAGGGGCGGGGCCGGGGGGCGCTGGCGGCGCTCGAACCGCTCCTTGACCAGGTACAGGATGCTGAACACGGCGGCCAGGCACAGGACCGAGGAGCCGGTGATGGCCGCGGCCACGTGGATCACGATCCAGCGGGAGTTGAGGGCCGGGACCAACGGGCCGGCCGGGACCCGGAACACCAGGCCGCCCAGGGCCATGGCGAGCACGGCCGGGAGGAGCACGAACACGCCGAGGGGGCGGATCTCGGGGCGGCGGGCGACCCAGATCAGGAACCCGGACACGGTGACGATCCCGACGATGATCGAGAACTCGTACATGTTGCCCCACGGCACCCGGCCGACCGCCAGGCCCCGGGTCACGGCCGCGCCGATGTTGGCGGCCAGCCCGGCGACGGTCACGGTCAGCCCGGCCACCCCGAGCCAGCGCAGCCGGTAGGCGAAGTCGAGCCCGAACAGCGTGGCCGCCACCACATAGCTGAGCACGGCCAGCCAGGCCAGGGTGTCGGAGGTGGTGGCCAGGTCGGCCGGCGACATGGACGATCTCCTACGGGGAGTGGTCCGGAGGGTCAAGGGTACCGCGTTGGACCTGCTGGGCGAGCCGGGCCAGCTCGCCCTCGAAGGCGGCCTTGCCCTGGAGGGCGAGGCCGGCCAGCTCGACCCGGGTGCCGCCGGCCCCGTCCGGGGCGGCCCGGACCCAGACCCGGCGCCTGGTCACGTACAGCGACGGGACCAGACCCAGGAGCAGCAGCCCGGCGGCGACGGCCACCACCGGCACTCCCGGGTCCCGGGCCAGGGTGAACACGCTGTACTGCTTGAGGCCGGTGAACGACACCACCATGCCGTTGGCCAGCTTCCTGGACTGGCCGGGCCCCAGCAGCAGCGGCCGGTCGCCGAGCAGCTCCAGCCGGGAGCGGTCGAGGGTGAACACGCTCTGGGCCCGGTTCGCCTGGAGGTCGCCCTGGTAGGCCAGCACCACAAGCACCGGCCGGACCAGCCGGGGGTCGTTGCAGAACGGCGCCCCGCCCGGGCAGTTCGGGGCCGTCTCCAGGCCAGTGAACATGGTCAGCTCCAGGCCGACCTGGGGGCTGGCCCTGGTCACCCGGACCGCCCCGGTCGACCACTCCGAGGCCGGGTCGCGCAGGGTCAGGACCTCCTGGGCGGCGACCAGGTCCTTCCCGTCCTTGCCCTGCACCCGGACCACCGGGACATAGCCGTAGTCGGACTGGAAGACCCGCACCCCGTCCACGGTCATGGGCCGGTTGGGGGCGACCCGCTGGGACTGGAGCTTGCGGCCGTCCAGGTCGAGGGCGGTCACCTGGGAGGCGAACTCGCGCGGGGTGTTGTTGGGGTAGAAGGAGTTGGTGAAGTCGTCCAGCCGGAGCTGGAACGGGGCCAGGCGCTCGGGGCCGAAGAAGCGGCCCGGGCTGAAGCTGTCGTAGCCGACCCGGGCGTTGGCCCAGGTCTCGCCCTCGACGATGGCCGCCTGGCCCCGGTACCCGTAGCCCTTGCCGTAGGCCAGCCCGATCAGCAGCACCAGCAGCGACACGTGGAACAGCATGCTGGCCGCCTCGCGCAGGAACCCCTTCTCCCCGGCCAGCTCCCCCTCATGGCTGGCCAGGCGGAAGCGGTTGCGGCGCAGGACCCGGCGGGCCGCGGCCATGGCCTGGTCGGGGGCGGCCGGGGTCTGGAAGCTGGCCCGGGTGCGGTAGCGGGCCAGGTCGCCGCCCCGGGGCGGCCGGGAGCGGAGCACCCTGACCAGGGCCCGGGTCCGCGGGACGAGGCAGGCGACCAGGGCCCCGAGCAGGGCCAGGTAGATGGCCATGTACCAGGCCGAGCCGAAGACGTCGAACATGCCAAGGCGCTCTAGCACCGGGGCCAGGGCCGGGTGGTCGGTGAAGTACTGGTCGACCCGCTGGGGGCTGAGGCCCTCCTGGGGGAACAGGCTGCCCAGGATCGAGGCCGCGGCCAGCACCACCAGCAGGACCAGGGCGGTCCGCATGGAGCGGTACTCGCGCCAGGCCTGGCGCAGGGTGTCGCCAAGGCCGGGCCGGCGCGGCGGCCGGTCGGGGCGGGCGGCGGGGGGACGGAGCTCGACGGCCAAGGACGGTACCTCGCTACAGGGGCAGAGTGATCGACCCGGACCAGACCTTGAGCTGGGTCAGCAGGGTGTCCCAGAGGCCGGTGAGCAGCAGCAGGCCGATCACCACCAGCATCCCGCCCCCGGCCAGCTCGAACAACCGGAAGCGGGCCCGCAGGGCCGGGAACCGGCCAAGCGCCCGCCGGAAGCCGAGGGCGGCGACCAGGAACGGCACGCCCAGCCCGACCGAGTAGGCGAACAGCAGCAGCGCCCCCCGGCGGGCCCCGCCCCCGCCGACGGTGGCCAGCCCGAGCACGGCGCCGAGGGTCGGGCCGATGCAGGGCGTCCAGCCGAGCCCGAACACCATGCCAAGCGGCAGGGCCCCGGCCAGCCCGCCGGGGACCTTGTCGGCCCGCAGGCGCCGCTCCCGGTACAGGAAGCCGGGCTTGATGACCCCGGCCAGGAACAGGCCCATGACGATCACCAGCACCCCGGCGACCCGGGTGACCAGGTTCCGGTTCAGCACCAGCCAGGAGGTGACCGCCCCCAGGGCCGCCCCGAGGGCCACGAACACGATCGAGAACCCGAGCACGAACAGCGCCGCCCCGGCCACCACCCGGCCGGCCCGGCGGTCGCCCCGCTGCTCGAGGTCCTGGCCGCTCACCCCGGACATGTAGGAGAGGTAGCCGGGTACCAGCGGCAGCACGCACGGCGAGGCGAACGACACGAACCCGGCCAGGGCGGCCACGGCCAGGGCGACGACGACGTTGCCGTTGACCACGATCTGCTGCGCCCGCTCGGCCCAGTTCACCTACGTCACCCGCTCGACCAGGTCGGTGAGCAGGGCGGCCTGGCGTTCGGGCCGGTCGCCGGGCAGGGCCCCGAACACCCTGGCCGCGATCCGGCCCTTGGCGTCGACGACCAGGGTGTAGGGCGGGGCCTGGGGGCCGAGGGCGCCGAGGCGGGCCGGGAGCACGGCCGGCCGGTCGAACAGCGACGGGTAGCCGACGCCGAACTCCTCCAGGTAGGAGGTGGCGGCGCCCTGGTCGTCGCGGATGTTGACCCCGACCATGCGGACGTCCCGGCCGGCCAGGGCCTTGCTGGCCAGCTCCAGGCCCTCCTGCTCGGCCCGGCAGGGCCCGCACCACGACGCCCAGAAGTTCAGCACCAGGGGACGGCCCCGCAGGCTGGCCAGGTCGATCTCGTGGTTGTCGAGGGTCCTGCCGGTGAACGCGGGAAGGGGCTGGCGCTGGCCGTCGGGGACCACGGCGACACCCGGGCTGACCTCCTCCACCTGCCCGGTGCCGGCCTCGGGAGCCAGGCCGGTCCCGCCGCCTCCGGCCAGCACGACCAGGGCGACCACGGCCGCCGCCACGACCACGGCCACCACGGTCAAGGTGGTGCGGCGCGACATGGCGACCTCGGCGTGCTCGACAGCTGGGACCCGGCCTTCGAGTGTAGCCGCCAGGACCCGAATGCAATGCTAGGATGCGACGGCAGGGGGACGATCGGGTCACTCGACGTGGAGGCATTGGCGTGTCGCTGGTACGGCCGAAGGACGAGGGCGAGCGCTGGATCAAGCTCACACTCATCACCATGGGGATCTGGGTGGCAATGTTCGTCACCATGGCCGTGATCCCGTCCTACTGGCTGTACTTCGCCGACGGCACGCTCAAGTGGACGGGGCGCTTCACCGTCCCCTACGGCTTCGGCGAGCTGGACCTGCCCCAGCAGGCGATCCGCGACGTGATCGTGGTCGTCTGGTACGGCCTGGCCCTCACCGCCTTCGGTGTCGGGGTCCACCTGTACAACAAGCGGAACCCCAGAACGCTGCCGTCCGGTGAGGAGAAGCGCGAGGCCACCGGTGGCTACAAGTAGGCGGCGTGGGAGGATCGACCGGTGAACCCGAACAAGCCAAGCATGCACGACGACTACACCCTGGCCACGGTCGACCCCAACTGGCTCCAGGACCGGATCAAGCCCCGTCGGCACATCGCCCTCTCTCCCGAGCTCTGCATCCTCTGCCGCGCCTGTGAGGACGTCTGCCCCTGGGACTGCATCTACATGCTGGCCCCGGACATCGTCGCCGACGGCCAGAGCCAGGAGGTCACGACCCTGGCCCAGTCGTCGCACGCCCTCTTCGTGATCGACGACAACGAGTGCGTGCGCTGCGGCATCTGCATCGACCGCTGCCCCACCGGCGCCCTGTGGTACGCGCGGGTTGGCGAGGGCAAGGCGGCGGCAAAGGGATAGGTTTGGTCTCTCCAACGAGGAGTAACGCGTGGCGCTGAAGCTTCGGCCGCCCAAGCCACCAAAGCCGGGCGAGATCTGGAAGCAGACCAGGGACTCTCAGGTCTGGAGGTCGATCTTCCGGCCCGGGTCGATCTACCGTGCCGGGTACCGCGACACCTCCAGGGACCGCGCCCTGGCCATGATGAACAACGTGCTCTACCACCTGCACCCGGTGAAGGTGAAGCGGCACGGGCTGAAGCTGACCTACACCTTCTGCCTCGGCGGGCTCTCGTTCTTCCTGTTCATCCTGCTCACCATCACCGGCATCTTCCTGATGTTCTTCTACCGGCCGACGGCCGGGCTGGGTCAGGAGCTGGCCTACAACGACATGCAGGCCCTCTCGACCTCGGTGAACTTCGGGCAGCTGATGCGCAACATGCACCGCTGGGCCGCCCACCTGATGGTGTTCACGGTGTTCCTGCACATGGCCCGGGTCTTCTACCACGGGGCCTACAAGCCGCCGCGGGAGTTCAACTGGGTCGTCGGGGTGATCCTGCTGCTGCTCACCCTGCTGCTGTCGTTCACCGGCTACCTGCTGCCCTGGGACCAGCTGGCCATCTGGGCGGTGGCCGTCGGCACCTCCATGATGGGCTACACCCCGGTGCTCGGGGACCAGGTCCGGTTCGTGCTGCTCGGCTCGGTGGAGATCGGGCCGTCGACACTCATCCGTTGGTATGTGCTGCACGTCCTGGCGCTGCCGTTCGTGGCGACCATCTTCCTGGCCGTCCACTTCTGGCGGATCCGCAAGGACGGCGGCATCTCGGGGCCGCTCTAGGGGGAACGAGGTTCCGATGGCAGATGACATCCAGCCAGACCAGGAAACCTACGACCGGCTGATCGCGGCCGGCGAGTCCGAGCGCACCGCCAGGGCCAAGGCCAAGTCGGTCGCCATCCGCAAGCAGCGGGGCGCCAACCGGGCCTCGCTCCAGCAGGCCGACGGCCAGGCGGCCGCCCCCACCGGCGAGGCCGCACCGGCGCCGGCGGCGGTGGCCACCGAGGCTCCGCCGGCCGCGGCGGCGCCCGCCCAGGCGCCCG
>JASLIH010000094.1 GCA_030152105.1 Actinomycetes bacterium | reverse complement strand
GCCGCGCTGTAGTAGACGGCCGGGTCGCTGTCGGCAGGTGGGGCGCTGGCACTCACGGTCAGGTCCCAGGCGCTCACGGATTCCTCGCCCACGCAGTACACCTCCCAGAGATGGTGGTCGATGCCCCGGTAGGTGATCTGGTGCAGGTCGTGGCCGGGCAGGTAGTAGGCGACCGGGTCGCCGGCCGCGTTGGGCGCACCCGCGAAGCCGGACAGGTCCTCATGCCCGTCGGACCCGCCGTTCCAGTAGAAGCCGCGCACGTGCCCGTCGGTGGCGCGGTAGGCGAGGTGGTTGCGGCCGCGGGTGGTGTCGAGCCAGGGCGAGGGGTCGCCGGCCGCCGGCGGTGCCGACAGCCCCGCGGTCATGTCCTCGTGGCCGGCTGGCGAGCCGCCCGTCCACCACAGCGCGTGCAGGTGGCCGTCGCCCGTGCGGTAGATGACGTGGTTGATGCCGTCGGCCAGCAGGGCGCCGCGTGGCTCACCGGCCGCCCTCGGCGCGCCGATCGACCCGGTGATGTTGTCATGCCCGACGGCGCCGGTGGACCAGTAGAGGTCGTGGACGTGACCGTCAGCGGACCGGTAGATCGTGAGCAGGTTGCCGATGGGGGCCTCGAAGAAGATCGACGGGTCCCCGGCGGCCGCTGGCGCGCCCGCGTTCGCGGTCGCGTCGCCGGTCGCCCGGTCGCCGCCGTTGCCCTTCCACAGTTCGTCGAGGTGGCCCTGGGCGTCGCGGTAGACGACGGAGTTCCCGCCGAGAGTTGGCAGATTGATCGCGGCGGGTGCGCCGCGGGCCTCGGGCGCGTGGTCCCTGCGGGCCCGCTCGATGTGCCGGTAAGGGCGGGGCGGGTCCGGCCGGACGGCGTCCTCCAGCACCAGCCGGTAGGCGTGCGCCTCAAGCCGGCCGATGGAGATGGTGTGCACCTTCTCGATGACGTCGCCTGCTACCGACAGCAGCCGGAAGCCGCTGAAGCTGACCTGGGAGTTGTCCTGTGGCCCGAGTGGACCGGTCTGCAGCACCAGGGGGCGGTGGGTGGCCCACCAGGCGCGCGGGTTGACCGCTTGCGACAGCGGTGTCGGGTAGGGCGGCACCTGGAGCTGCCTGGAGTGCTTGGCGGCGTATGGCATCGGCCAGGGTGTCGCGTCGGCGGTCGCGTCGGCGTCGACCTCGACGTAGGTGACCTCGCTGGTGGGTTCTAGCAGGGTCTCGGTTTGCACGGGCCCGGGGCTGACGACCGTACGGTAGCCGGTGACAAAGGGTGTCGGATAGTACCTGGCTGGGTTGTGGGTATAGAAGTCCATGGAGAAGGAGAGCTCACCGGTCCCCGTCGCCTGGACCATGAACTCGTTATGGCGGTGGGTGTGCCCGGCCAGGACCACGTCGGCGGCGCGGGGTGACCCGATCCCGGCCAGCAGCCGCACCAGGTCCTCGGCATGGCCGCGGGAGACCGCGTAGTCCAGCAGGTCCCCTGTGCCGCCCCGCTTGACGAAGGTCGGGGAGCGGTGGCCGTCATCGGCGCTGAACCACAGCGGCCAGAGGCTCTCGATGCTCTTCTCCAGGGGCGGCTTGATGGCCGCCCTGCCGTGTCTGGCGAGGTAGCCGTAGTCCTGGCCGCGCTGCTGTGGGCGCTGGGTCTCGCGCAGGAAGTACGGGTACTCGTCGTTCCATAGGTTGAACAGCGGCGCGTGGATCCCCACGACCACCAGGCCGCCGGGTGACTCGGCCATCGCGCCGGTGACCAGCTCCAGCTCCGAAGCCTCCACGCCCTCGCTGTTGGGAGAGGCGTCGGCGAAGGTCCGCTCGTTCTCGGTCAAGACGACATTGACGATGTATTTGATCAGGCCTTCGGTCCCGGTCAGGACGCCGACATCATGGGCGCTGTCGAGCAGCACCAGCCGGTGCGCGCCCAGGCGGACCACGTAGGAGCCGCCGTCGGCCAGGCAGGCCCGAAACGGCCTGGCGTCCGGGTCGATCGCCACCATCTGTCCGGCGGTGCCGATGTCCAACCTAGGGACGCCGTCGCCACCGTACAGCTCCTGCCAGAGCGCGATGGCCTCACCTTCCAGCAGCCGGTAGTTCTCGAAGTTGGGGAAGCGGTGCAGGCCGAAGGGATCCAGGGTCAGCTCGAAGACCAGGTAGTAGGGGTGCTTGCGATAGTCGTGGTTGCCCGGGGTCATGAAGATCGGCACCCGCAGCTCCTCCACGTCGTGGAAGTCGGGCCCGGGCGCCTGACCCAGGACGAGCCTGCGGAGGAAGCCGGCGTTGCCCAGCCCCTGGGGATCGTCGTCGAACTCGAACTGGTAGTCGGTCAGGTCCCCGGTAGCAACGATCACGTCCAGGGCACCGATGCCGTGCAGGTAGTTGGCGTAGCGGACGAACCCTCGGAAGCGGTCGTTCCAGTTGCGCAGCCGGGCCGCGGCCCCGCGCAGCCCGAGGTTGCGCAGCGTGGGGCGGAAGGCGTCGATGCGCCGGGCCACGTGGGTGTCGGTGATGTGGGCCAGGCCGAAGTTGGCCCAGGCGTCCTTGTGGTACACCGCGTGCGGCGCCACCGTCCGCCAGCCGCCGTCACCAGCTAGGGCCACGTCGTAGAGCTGGCGCTCGCCCAGCGACCCGCTCAAGGGCACCCCGTACACGGCCGCGATGACGACCCCGCCGACCCCCGTGGGCCGCTCCGGCTCGACCACCTCGACCGGTCCAACCGCCAGTGGGACGGGTGTGGCCTGTTCACCGGTCGGGACCAGGCCCATCCGCCCCGCCAGGGCGGCCTGGACCACAGGGCCCAGGGCCGACAGATCGTGGTGGCCCCCACCAAACCGGACCGCCGCCGCAAGCAGCGCCGGGGCCGCGCCGGTGGCGATGTGCGGCCGACCGATCATGGGCAGCCTGAACTGGACGACGACCTCGCTGCCGGCGCGATTGAGGACGATGCCGCGCTCGTACAGCTGCGCTGTCCCTCCTGGGACCGGGTAGGGCGCGGTCAGGACCTGGCCGAGATCCTCTGTGGCCATGATGGTCTCCCTCTGTCGGCCGGCTCAGCAGTGGAGGGGCTCAGCGGTAGAAGTACGGGTCCAGCACGCGGACCTCGGTGATGCGGTCCACGGGGAGCTGGTTGGTCTCGGCGGCCCGGCGGATGGCCTCGGGGCTGGGCCCGTCGTAGACGCAGAAGGTCGTGCGCTTGTCGGGGGTCACATAAGAGTGGACCCAGGTGACCCCCTCGGCGGCGTTGCCGTCGATGACGGCCAGGCAGGTCTTGGCCCCGCCGTCGTCGATGGGGATGGCCAGCCTGTCGGGGAAGCTGCGTTCGACTAGGTACCGCGGCATGGCGTTCTCCTCGCGGTCGAGCGGCGCCGGTCGCCGCCTCTGCGCTGGACGCTAGGGGTAAGGGAGCTGGCCGGTCTTGAGGTAAAGACCTTAGGTTCCCCCACCAGGAGGGCCTTAGCTGCGGGCCCACGTCGAGCCCTCGCGGGCCTACCTCGACCCTCGCTTACCGCAGCCATAGGGAATGTCTGGTCATTCCGTTGGTCATTCCGCCAGGCAGGCGAGCAAACTGTTGCAAGGTTGCTTGCGGAGGGGTTCGTCGCCCTGTCGCGGCGCTCAGCGTCCGGGACCCGGTCTTCCTGGTGGTCGAGGGCTGTACCGCGTTGATCCGGGGGCGCTGCTGAGGCCCCTCTGTTTAACTATTGTCCATGCGTCTTTACAATAGAGAACGCGATGCGACCCGACTTCCTCCCCGTTCCAGACCGAACCGCCAAGCCTCGTTCGGTTGGGCTCACCCATGTCCTCGACAAGGGGATGGCCCCTCCCGACGTCCGCGTGCTGGTCGATCGGGCGGGGCACCTGATCGACATCTGGAAGCTGGGCTGGGGGACCGCCTACCTCGAGCCCGACGTCGGCGAGAAGGTCGCGATTCTGCAGCGTGCGGGTGTTCGGGCCTGCGTCGGAGGAACCTTGCTCGAGGCCGCATGGGCCGCTGGCGTTGCCGAGCAGTGTCTCGCGTGGGCGGCGGAGATGGGGTTCTCCTGCGTCGAGGTGTCGAACGGGGCGGTAGCGATGCCGCTGTCGGAGAAACGGCGGCTCGTCTCCGTGGCGGCCCGCGGGTTTCTCGTGATCGCCGAGGTCGGGTCCAAATCACCGACGGCTGAGGTGTCCGGGAAGGCGTGGGCCGAGGAGATGTGCGGCGACCTCGACGCCGGCGCCACCTGGGCGCTGGCCGAAGGCCGTGAATCGGGGACCGTGGGCCTGTACGAGGACGATGGCCGGATCCGCACCGAGGTGGTCGAGCTCGTGGCGGACGCTGTGGGGCTCTCGCGGGTCGTCTTCGAGGCCCCGCGGAAGGAGCAGCAGGCCTGGCTGATCCGGCGCTTCGGCGCCAACGTCAACCTCGGCAACGTCACCCAGAACGAGGTGTTCGCCGTGGAGGCCCTTCGCCTCGGCCTTCGAGCCGACACCATCCCCATGACTGCCCCGGGGAGCGTGAAGGATGCCACGGCAGGCGCGTGAGTCGGGAGAACGGAGGGTCGTGGGGGTGTGGTGAGCCGAGTGGCCAACCTGATGCCGTCGAGGTACCGCGAGGTGGCTGTCACCAGCGTGGATCTGCCGCTGGTCCCGGAGCGGCTGAGGGAGCGCTTTCTTGGCCGCGAGGCGTACCGGCGGACGCGTTACATCGTCGTCCGCGGCCGGGACGGCGTCGCGCTGCTCAAGGTCGCGAAGGCTTCGGAGGAGCCGCTGTTCTCGCCGATCACGGACGTCGAGGTGCTGGCCGGCCCCGACGAGTCCGCCTGGCTCATGAGCCCGGAGGTGGATGTCGGCGTGCCCACGCAGATCTGCCGGGAAGCCCTCGCGGGCGCCCCGGATGCGCGCTGTGTCATCGTCCAGGGCCGGTACGAGCACGTGAGCTTCATCCTCGACGTGGAGCCGATCCGGCTGCGGGTCGTGGAGGTCGCGCCGCCGCATCCTCCCAAGCTGCTCGACCAGGCACGGCGCGTGCTGGAGGTGGCCGAGGATCTTCCGCCGGTCCAGCTCGAGCCGGAGATCGTCGACATCGTCGAGTTGGCCCGGCAGCATCCCTCCCGCCGGTATCTCTACCCGTGCCGCGGCTCGGGCGCCGCGCCCGAGGGCAGTGAGGTCTTCTACCTCGACGAGCGGCCGTCGCGGCGGGATTGGGTGCTGGTCGGCTGCGAGCGCTCGCGCGAGATCCACCGCCATTTCTACGGCGACGACCCGCCGTACCTGGAGATGTGCCCACACGAGCTGGTCATCCCCGGCGGCGGTCCCGTGCTGACAAAGTGCTGCCAGCTTGAGGACAGGATCGAGCGGGACGGCCTGGTGGTGCGGGTGCCCTGGGGCGCGACCCTGGCCGAAGTGCGAGCCGGCATCGAGACCGTGGTCGCCGCGGTCGAGCCGACCTGGGCACCGTCGTGATCGACTCCACCCTGTACCGGCACCTGTGGGGCACCGAGGAGGCCAGGTCGATCTTCGACGAGCCCGCCCGGCTGCGTTCCTGGCTGGCCATCCTGGTAGCCCTGGCCGATGCCCAGGCCGAACTGGGCATCGTGCCAGCCGAAGCCGCCCAGGCGATCCGGACTGGGGCCGTAGCAGAACGGCTCGATCTGTCCTTCGTGGCCTCCGAGACGCGCCGCACAGGTCATTCGACGCTCGGGCTGATCCGTGGACTGCAGCGGATCCTGCCGGTGTCGGCGGCGGAGTGGATCTACTACGGCACCACGGTGCAGGACCTGACCGATACCTGGACGGCGCTGGCGATGCGGTCCGTGGGGTCGATCCTCTGGCGTGACCTCCGTACCGTCGAGCGGCTGCTGCTCGGACTGGCCGAGCGCCACCGGGACACCCCGATGGCCGGCCGCACCCACGGCCAAGGGGGCTCGCCGATCACCTTTGGGTTCAAGGCCGCGTCGTGGGCGGACGAGATCGGCCGTCACCTCGAGCGGCTGCGCCAGGGCGCCTCCCGGTGGCTGGTCGGGCAGCTCGCCGGCGGCGTCGGGACACTCGCCTTCTTCGGCGAGGCCGGACCGCAGCTTCGCCACCGGTTCTGCGAGCGCCTCGGCCTGGTCGACCCTGGGATGAGCTGGACCACCTCCCGCGACCGGCTGGCGGAGTTCTCCACCCTCATGGCCCTGGTCAGCGGGACGCTCGCGCGGATCGGCAACGAGGTGTACCAGCTCCAGCGACCCGAGATCGACGAGTTGCGCGAGGCTACCAGGCCCGGCGCCGTCGGCAGCATCACCATGCCGCACAAGCGCAACCCCGAGACCGCCGAGCATCTCGTGACGCTGTGGCGCCTGGTCCGCGCCGCGACCGGGACGACCCTGGAGGGCATGGTGCAGGAGCACGAGCGTGACGGTCGCGGGTGGAAGGCCGAATGGGTGGCCTTCCCCGAGGCGTGCCAGCTCACCGTGACCGCGCTCGACCTTGCCAAGCGGCTGCTCGAGGGACTGGAGGTCGACGAGCGGCGGATGGCGGGCAATCTCTCGGCCCACGGGGACTTCGCCGCGTCGGAGGCGCTGCTGGCGGCGCTGGCCCCTCGGGTGGGCAAGCACCGGGCGCAGGACCTGCTCCAGCGGGTTCTCGACGAGGCCCGCCGGCAGGATCGCTCCCTCGAGGAGGCGGTAGCCGGATCGGAGGTCGCCCGCGAGATCACGCCCGGCGAGCTCCGCTCGCTCTTGGAGCGGCCGCCGACCGGGGCGGCGGGTGCCATGGTCGACGAGGTGGTCCGGCGGGCACGGGAGCGGCGCGCCACCGAGCCCGAGGCATGGCCGTGACCCGGAGGGGTCCGGGGAACCCCAAGGGGGTGCCCCGGTCGATCGGGAGGGGTCCGGGGAACCCCAAGGGGGTGCCCCGGTGAATCAATCCCCTGCGCGGTACCCACTGGCGGTGCTGCCCACGCCCCTGCAGCCGGCCGTGCGCCTGTCCGCCGCCCTGGCAGGTCCTCCGATCCTGGTCAAGCGGGACGACCTCACCGGGTTCGCGCTGGGCGGCAACAAGGCCAGGAAGCTCGAGTACCTGCTCGGGGATGCCCTGGCCACAAGGTGCGAGGTGCTGCTCACCGGGGGTGGCTCCGACTCCAACCACTGCCAAGCGGCTGCTGCGGCCGCCCGGGTCGCCGGACTCGCCTGCGAGCTGGTGCTCTATGGGGACGAGCCACGGCAGCCCCGCCTGAACCTCGAGCTCGCCCGACGTTCCGGCGCGAGCGTAGCGTTCACCGGCGACCCCGACCGGGCGTCGGTGGACGACGCGCTCGCCGACCGCGCCGAGCAGCTGCGGGCCGCCGGCCGCCGGCCATACGTCATCCCGCGCGGCGGAGCGACCCCGCTCGGCGCGGTCGGCTACGCGCTGGCCGTCGACGAGCTGGTCCGGCAGCTCGCGGAGCTGGGCACCGACCCCGAGGTGGTGCTGGTGGCGACCGGCTCGTGCGGGACCCAGGCCGGTCTCGTGGCCGGGACCGTGGCCGCCGGCCGCCGCTGGCGGGTGGTCGGCGCCACCGTGAGTCGGCCTCCGGCCGAATGCCGTGACCGGGTGCTCCGGCTTGCGTGCGAATGTGCCGCCCTTCTCGGGTTCCCCGCGCCAGAGGAGCAGGACGTGGAGCTGGTGGACGCCCGCGGGCCGGGGTACGGCCTGCCATCGGCGGACGGCGACGCGGCCGCCGGCCTGGCCGCCGCGACCGAGGGGCTGCTGCTCGACCCGGTGTTCACCGCCAAGGCGATGGCCGTGCTGGCCGGCACCGTCGGGGCCGGACGGTCGGGCCCCGCGGTGTTCGTCCACACGGGCGGGATGCCGGTGGCCCTGCAGTCGATCGCGAGGTGGTGCGATGACCGGCAACGTTGAAGAGGGGTTCTCCGAGTCGGCCCCTGCGCCGGAGCTGATCGAGGCCGGCTTCGCCCTGGAGGTCGCGGACGCCCCGATGCTCCATGGCGGCCTCAACCTGGCGGACCTGGCGCACGTCCTGGCGCTGCGGGACCAGCAGGTGATCCCGGCCGGCGCCGCTGGGCGGCTCCTCGGCCTGCTCCTGGAGGTGTCCGGGTGGCCGGCCGAGCGGTTTCCCTACGACCCCCGCTACGGCGACGCCTACAACTCGCGGGAGCGGTTCTTCGTGGAGCGCCTCGGGGCGGACGCCGGCTGGCTGCACGCCGGCCGACCGCGGCGCGAGGCCGGGCGGATCGCGTTGCGCATCTGCCTGCGGCGCATGGCCCTCGAGCTGATGCGCGACGCCGCGGGGTTCGCGGCTGCGGTGGCGACCCTGGCGGAGGCCACCGCCGAGACGTTCATGCCCGACCAGACCTACCTGCAGCAGGCGCAGCCGTCGACGTTCGGGCACTACGTGCTCGCCTTCGCCTATCCCGCGCTTCGCGACGCCGAGCGCCTGCGCGACGGCTTCGACTGGGTCAACCGGAGCCCGGCCGGGGCGGGCTGCGTCAACGGCAGCCGCCTGGCACTGTCGCGGGAGCGGACGGCGAGGCTGCTGGGCTTCGAGGGAGTCATCGACCACACCCGCGACGCCATGTGGCAGACCGACGGGTTCGTCGACCTGCTCGCGACCGGCGCCAGCCTGGCCTCGACGCTCAGTAAGCTGGCCGAGGACCTGGAGATCTGGGACAGCCGGGAGTTCGACTTCGTCTCGCTGGCCGGCCCCTACACACGCGCGAGCGTACTCATGCCACAGAAGCGCAACCCCTACGCGCTGTCCATCGTGCGGGGCGCGGCCGGCGTCCTCCTGGGGCGACTCTCCGGCTTCCTCGGGGTGGTGAAAACCCCATCGGCCCGCAGCGACAACCTGATCTTCGCCTACGGCGAGGTACCTCGGTCCCTGGAGCTGGCCGGCAAGGTGACCCGGCTCATGACCGGCGTGGTCTCAACGCTCCGGGTGCACCCGGAGCGGATGTGGGAGTCGCTGTGCGCGGGCTTCTCCCAGGCCACCGACCTGGCGGAGTACGTCATGCAGTCTTGCGGGATCGACTACCGCAGCGCGTACGTGCTGGTCGGCGCGGCCGTCCGCCAGGCGAGCCGCCAGGGCCTCCGTGGTGTCGATCTCACCGGCGCGATGCTTGACGAGGCGGCCACCGGGACGATCGGCCGCGGCCTGGGCCTCGCCGGCCGGGACCTGTCTGAGGTGCTGGATCCGAGGGCGATCGTTCTCACCAGGACCTCCCTGGGCGGAGCCGCCCCGGAGGTCGTGCGGCGCATGGCCGCCGACCAGGCCGCGGCGGCCGCGGCGATCCGCGACCGGGCCGCCAAGTCGCTCGGCGCCCTCCACGACGCCGAGGCGGCGCTGGTCAGCGCCGCGGAGGAGGTGGCCCCTCGCCGTGGCTAGCCACCGCGGGCTCCACCCGGTACTCGATCTCGGGCCGTCCGCGGATCGTGTTGGAGACGTAGCTGGTTCGGATCGCCTGGTCGAGCACGGACCGCACGAGCTCGGGCGCGCTGGACGTCGCCTCCACGATGATGCGGTCGAAGCCGGCGCCCCGGTACTCGCCGCGAACGCGCAGGCGCAGGTCGGGCAGCTCCCGCCCGCGCTTGCGCGCCACGTGCGCCACGGCCAGCGTGAAGCATGCGCCGAGCGAGGCCAGCAGCAGCTCCGTCGGCGTGGGACCGGTGTCGGTGCCGCCGACGGTGGTCGGCTCGTCCACCAGCACCTCGAAGTCCCGGATCGGGACTCTGCACCGGTATCCCCCCTCCCAGGAGGTGGTGATCTCCAGCATGGCGCCTGAGTCTAGCTCCCCAGCGCCTCCGGGGCCGTTGTCGGCTCCTCTGCCCGAGCACGTGCGAGCGGTGAACGTCGGCCTCCCGCTGTTTGGCGAGGCGATCCGGGCCCAGGGGGCGGAGGCGGTGGACGTCGACTGGCGCATCCCGGCGGGAGGGCAGGACCGCCTCGTCGTGGCGCTGACCCGACTCTGCGGACGCCACGCCGAGCGGGTCGACCAGGCAAACCGCGAGGCGGTACGCCGCCTGGACGGGGGAGTCCCGGTACTGGTGGAGGTCGGGCCGGCCGCCGATCTCGTGCCCGCGATGGGCCAGCGGACGATCCTGCACCCAGGTCCCCCGCTTTTGTGGGAGCGGTTCTGCGATCCGCTTCGACGCTCTGTCCTGGCAGCCGTCATGGCCGAGGGCTGGGCGGCGAGCCTCCAGGACGCTCAGGCCCTGGTCGCCGCGGAGGGGGTGGAGCTCGAACCGGCCAACGACCACCATGCAGTGGTCCCGATGGCCAGCGCCGTCGGCCCCTCCGCACCCGTCTTCGTCGTGGAGAACCGCTCGGGCTCCAACCGCGCCTTCTCCGGCCTCAACCAGGGTCCCGGCAGGACGCCGTGGTATGGAGTGGACGCGCCGGAGGCGGTCGACCGGCTCCGCTTCCTCCGCGACGTCGCCGGCCCGGTGCTCGCCGCCACGGTGCGCCGATGCGGGCCGGTCGATGTACTGTCGCTGGCCGGCCAGGGTCTGCAGATGGGCGACGACGGCCATCTGCGCACCCAGGCCTCCACGAACCTGCTCATCCGCCATCTGCTCCCGCACCTGGCCGAGGTCGGCGGGCCGGCCCTGGTGCCGGTGGCCCGCTTCCTCTCCGAGAACCACCTGTTCTTCCTCAACCTGGTGATGGCGGCCGCCAAGACCCTGACCGACTGGGCCAGCGAGGTCGCCGGCGCCAGCGTGGTCACCGGGATGGCCCGTAACGGCACGACCTTCGGTGTGCGCCTGGCCGCGACGGGGCGACGCTGGTTTGTCGCGCCCGCCCCGGCGGTGGAGCAGGCCCTGTTCCACGCCGGCTACGGGCCGGCGGACGGCGCCCCCGACATCGGCGACAGCGCGGTGCTGGAGCTGGTGGGCCTGGGTGGGGCGGCGGCGGCGGCCTCTCCGGCGGTCGCGGCGTTCCTGGGCGGCGGCATGGCCAAGGCGGTTGCCGCGACCGAGACGATGGGACGCATCTGCCTCGCCCGCAGCGCGCGGTTCAAGCTGCCCTTCCTCGACCAGCTCGGGTCGCCCGTGGCCGTGGACCTCCGCAAGGTCGTCGAGACCGGGATCACCCCGTCGATCAACACCGGGATCCTGCATCGCTCCGCCGGCAGCGGCCAGGTGGGAGCCGGCGTGGCCAGCGCCCCGCTCGCCTGCTTCGAGCAGGCCCTGCTCGCCCTGGACGAACGCCTCGGTCAGGAGGCGAGCCGGCGGTAGATCGCGGCGTGCTGCTGGGCGCAGCGCCGCCAGGTGAACCGTTCGGCCACCCTCGGGCCGCGGCGCCCGAGCCGGTTCCGCAGCTCGGGATCCGACGCCACGCGGATCATGACGTCGCCGAGCGCGCCGGCGTCTCCGGCCGGCGCCAGCAGCGCGTCCTGCTCGCCGAGGAACTCCCGGAACACGGGGATGTCGGTCGTGACGGTCGCCAGGCCTGCCGCGAGCGCCTCGAGCAGGGCCAGGCCCCAGCCTTCCTTGTGGGAGGGGAACACGAACGCGTCCGCCGTGTGATACCAGCGGGGCAGCTCCTCATCGGGAACAGTCCCGAGCACCACGACCGCCTCGCCGACGGGGACGCCGAGCTCGGCCGCCCGGTCCCGCACCCGCTGCCGGTAGGCCTCGTGGTCCTGAAAGGAGTGGCCACCAACCACCGCGAGCACGGGCGGCGGGCTGACCACGCTCCTGACCTTGGCGAGCGCCTCCACCAGCTCCATGCTGCCCTTGCGGGGCTCGATGCCGCCCACCGTCAGGAACAGGAAGCGGCCCCTGGCGCCGATCCGCGCTCTGAAGTCGGAGCCGTCGGCCGACGAGGGCCGCGCGAACCGCGGACCGTCCACGCCGTTGGTGACCACCTGGGCGTCCACGCCGAACTCCTCACGCAGGCGTCGCTGCCAGTCCCGGCTCACCACCAGGACGTGGTCCGGGTCGAGGATCGAGTGGCGCTGGCATTCCACCAGGGCCTGGGTCACGAAGTCGTCGACGTGGTGGACGGTGCGGATGACCGGGAGGCCGTCCGGTCCCGCAACCGCCACCCCGGCCCGCGCGGCGATGCAGTCCTGGGCGTGGATCAGGTCGAACCGGCCACGCAACCGCGATGACAGGCCGGCGACGAGCATCTCCATCGAGGCCGCCACCCGCTCCTCCAGGCTGCCGTCCCGGCCGGGGCCGGGCAGGATCGTGTGCGGCGCCCGCAGGGGCCGGAAGAAGCCGGCCTCGGGGTCACCGAGCGCGAACACGTGCACCTGGTGGCCGAGGTCGTGCAGGCTCTCCGCCACGTGGAGGGTGTGCACCACCCCGCCCCTCGGCTTGGTGGAGTAGGTCAGCATCGCGACCCGGGGGCCGGTGGGCCCGAGCCCCGTCATTGGCGGCGCGCCTCGGCGACAGTGGGCTGCCGGCGACTGAGCGCGGCGGACATCAGGGCGGCCCGGGCCCCCGTCGGGGCGAGCAGGCAGCCGGCCTCCGCGAGCTGGCCGCGCTGGTCCGCGAGCCCCTGCGGGTCGGCGTCGGTACCGAGAACGTAGGCCACCACCACCGGCCCGCCGGGTCGGCCCGTGGCGTCGGCACAGGCGGGCGCCAGGACTGCCGCCGGGTCCGTGTGCGAGCCGTGGCCGATCACAACTTCTTGGATGACCACGGCGGTCGAGGGATCGTCCGTCTCCCGCCGGATGTGCTCGACTCGCGCCGCCGGGTCGAGCATCGGGTGGGGCCGGCCCCGGGTGAACTCCTCCTCGCCAAGGTCGAGGCAGACGTGCGCACCGCCCGGGGCCGGCGTGGCCCACTCTGGCCGCAGCGGGACGTTCGAGTACACAGGGCCGAGCTGCCAGCTGAGCAGGACCATGGCCTCGTAGCACAGGGTGCCTCCGGAGAACAGGCCCCGGACCGACAGCCGCTGTGGATCGAGCCCGGCAGCGGCCCGCCGCACCGGCTCGGCCAACCCCTCACCGGGTCGAGGCGCGGGCGCGCCGAGCAGCTCCACCGCCGCCGCGGCAGCCTCCTCCAGGGTCCCAACCAGTCGAACCTGCCGCGGAGTGGGCAGCGTCTCCCGCAGCCCGACCAGCGCGACGACCGTCGGCTTGCCCCCGAGGTCGGCCAGGAGGGACTGCGCGACCGCCCGAGCCGGCGGCTTGGACACCAGCACGAGCACCTCGGTCGCCGGGTCCGCCTCCAGCGCCCGCACCGCCAGGCGCGTCATGCGCGCGCCGACCTCCCCATGGAGGTCGCGGCCGCCCACCCCGACGACCGACGACACGCCGGCGCCCCAGCGGTCCGACAGGGTCATGACCTCCTGCGCCCCGGTTCCGGCGGCGGCGACCACGCCGACCGGTCCCCGTCGCAGCACGTTTGCGAATCCCAGGCCGACGCCACCGAGCACCCCGGTGCCGGCGCCGGGCCCCATCACCAGCAGGCCGAGCCGCTCCGCCCTGGCCTTGAGCTCCACCTCGTCGGCCAGCGACACGTTGTCGCTGAACACCAGGACATGCAGGCCGGCGGACAGGGCCTTGTGCGCCTCCAGCGCGGCGAACGGGCCCGGGACCGAGACCAGCGCGACGTTCGCGCCGCCCATTGCGGCGACCGCCTCCTCCAGCGTCCGCGGCGCCCGCTCCACACGCCCGGCCGGCGCGGGCGCCGCCTGGACCAGCGCGCTCATCCCGGCCTCCAGTGCGGCCCCGGCCTCCCGCTCGTTCCCCGCCCGGACCGCGAGGGCCAGGTCGTTCGCGCCGACGCCTCGCAGCTGGTCGGTCCCGAGGCCCTGGTCGGCGAGCTTGGCGAGGTTTGCCGGCGTCCCCATCACCGCCGCCGCCCAGCCCACGCCCGGCCGCTCGAGCATGGTCCGAGTGGCCGCCATGAGCTGCACCGAGTCCACGTAGGTGTCACCACGCGTCCGGATCCGCAACGCGGTCACCTTGGTCGCTCCGCACCCGCCGGGACCCGCCCGGGGACGACGCTGGTCCCAGCCCTTCCCTCCAGCCCGTCCAGGACACGGGTGAGGGAGGTGATGACTACCCGCTGACCTCCGGACCGGACGAAGCGGATGGCGGCCGTGACCTTCGGGCCCATGCTGCCGCGCGGGAACTCCCCGTCGGCAAGATGCTTCTCGGCCTCGTCGACGGTCATGGTGGCGATTGCCCGCTGGCGCGCCGTGCCCCAGCCGAGCCACACCTGGTCGACGCCAGTGAGCAGCACCAGGGTATCCGCGCCCAGCGCCGACGCCAGCCGTTGGGCCGAGAGATCCTTGTCGATCACCGCGTCCACGCCGCGGATCCCAGCCCCCTCCCGGGCCACCGGGATCCCGCCCCCGCCCGCCGCCACGACCACGAACCCGGCCTCGAGCAGCGCCCGGATGGCGTCGGCCTCGAGAAGACCCTGTGGCTCGGGGGACGGCACCACTCGACGCCAGCCACGGCCGGCATCCTCGATCATGTGCCAGCGCCGCTCCCGTGTGAGTCGCTCAGCCTCCTGCCGGAGGTAGAACGGGCCGATGGGCTTTGTCGGCCGCTGGAACGCCGGATCGGAGCGATCGACCAGTGCGTGGGTGACGATCGTGGCCACGGGCCGCTGACCCGGGACCCGGCCGCCGCAGAGCGCCGCCGTGATCAGGTGGCCAACCTGCCCCTGGGTCATCGCCCCCAGCACGAACAGCGGCTGCGGCGGCACCAGGCCCGCGCCCTCCTCCTGCTGGATGGCGAGGTTGCCGACCTGGGGACCGTTGCCGTGGGTGAGGACCACCCGATGGCCGTCCCGCGCCAGGGCCGACACCAGCGGCGCCAGGGCCGCCACGTTGGCGAGCTGCTGCTGATAGGTCCCTCGCTCACCTTCGGTGAGGACGGCGTTGCCCCCGACGGCGATCACAACGGTGCTCATCTGCTCGACGTGGCTCCTCGACCTTCGCCGGGCACCCGCCTCACGTTGGGCGCGTTGTCATCCACAACGCGCGGGCGGGCTGGTCACCCGGGTTGCGCCACCGGTGGGGACGGTCGGTCCGGAACTGCAGGGCGTCGCCGGGTCGGAGGGTGAGCTCCTCGCCGCCGACCCGGAAGACGAGGGTGCCCTCCAGCAGGTAGACGAGTTCCTCGCCCGGGTGCTCCATCTCCTTGGGGCCGCTGTCGGCCTCCGGCTCCACCTCCGCCAGCGCCCCGGCTAGATGGAACGAGCCGTAGGGGCCGCTGACCGCCCGGAGCCGCAGGCCCCGTTTGGACGTCAATACCGGCTTGCCCTCGCCCGCCTTCACGAGCGAGACCGAGGGCGGTACACCGTCCTCGTCAACGAAGTAGCTCACCGGACGGTCGAACGCCATGGCAAGCTTCATCAGCGTTGCGATGGTCGGCACCATGCCGTTGCGCTCAAGCTTGTGAATCGCGGTCGCCGAGACACCAGCCCGCTGCGACAGCTCCTCCAGCGAGAGGTTCTCCTGCTTGCGAAGCTGCCGGACCTTGGCCCCGATGGCGGCGAGCGCCTCGTCCAACTGCACGGTCATCCACGTACTCCTGGTGCGCCCTTGCCGAGCTTGAGTCTCCCAAATGCTACGATTCCCGACCTGCATTATAGAGGATGAAGCTGTACGATGATGAATCCTCGACGCCGGGGAGGTCTCATGGTCAGGCGGATCGCGGTCATCGGCGGGAGCGCCGCCGGGATGGGCGCGGCGGGCGCCGCCAAGCAGGTGGACGCCGACGCGCACGTGATCGTCTTCACCGACCAGCAGGACGTGGCCTACAGCCCGTGCGGCATCCCCTACGTCCACGGACGGGAGATCGACACCTTCGACCGTCTCATCCTTCAGGGCCGGGAGTACTACCAGCAGCTCGGCTACGACATCCGCTACGGGACGCTGGTAGGGTCCGTCGACCTCGAAGCGCGCAGGCTCAGTGTGGAGGGCGGGGACGACGAGCCGTTCGACAGCCTGGTGATCGCCACCGGCTTCGAGTATGAGCGGCCCGCCATCCCTGGCATCGACCTGGAGGGCATCTACTACGTCCGCGACATCCGCGAGGCGATGCGCTGGGACGAGATCCTCGAGCGGACCAAGGTCGCCGCGGTGGTGGAGGCGCAGCCGATCGGCGTGGAGATGGCCACGGCACTGGCCCACCGGGGCATTGAGACGCACCTCCTCGACCCGCGCCCGTGGGCCATGGCCGACATCGCCGACCCGGACATCATGCAGCCGGTGGAGGACTCCTGGCGCGAGATGGGCGTCAAGCTCCACTTCAACACGCGCGTCGAGGCGCTCCTGGGCACGGGAAGCGTACGAGCGGTCAAGACCTCCGCCGGCGACGTTCCGGTCGATGTGGTGGTGATGGGAACCAGGAAGCTTCCCAACAACCGGCTGGCCCGCCAGGCGGGCATCAAGATCGGCTCCACCGGCGGCATCATCGTCGACCAGCACATGGCCACCTCGGCGCCCGGGGTGTTCGCCGCGGGCGACTGCGTCGAGGTCCCCCAGGGGGGCACGAACATCCCTGTCCAGGGTCTGTCCGGCAGCCACGCCTACGCCCAGGGCAAGGTCGCCGGCGCCGGCGCCGGCGGCAGATCGCGCAGCTACCAGCCGGTCTACGTGCCCTGGGGCATGGTGGGCGGCAAGTGGATGATCGGCGGTGTGTCGTTCGGGGAGACTCTCGCCAGCGCGCTCGGGGTCCCCTTCGTCATAGGGGTGGCTGAGGGCATCTCCCGCGCCCGCTACTACCCCGACTTCAGGAAGATCCGCGTGAAGCTGCTGGCGGAGCCGCGCACGCTGCGCCTGATCGGCGCCCAGCTCGTCGGCGGCGAGGGCATCAAGGAGCGGTGCGACTTCCTCGCCATGGCGGCCAGGAAGGGCGTGACGCTCGAAGAGCTCGCCTGGATGGAGAATGTGTACTCGCCCGCCATCGGGGCGCTGAACGAACCGATCGCGCTGGCGGCGCAGAATGGTCTCGGCAACGCGAGGAGCTGACCGTGCGATTCTTCGAATGGGTCCGGCGCAACTCCGAGATGTACCTGCTGGAGGCCGCACAGGCCGACCTGGCCCGGCGCTACCTGGGCCGGCCAGGTCCGGTGGGCCGGCGAGGTCTCCAGCCGCTGCTTTGGAAGCGCCTGTTCGTGCCCGTCTACCGCAGACTTCCATGGCGGCTGCGTCACGCCGTCATCGTCGGCATGCCGGGGAGCCATCGACGGTCCTGGCAACGCCGAGGACCGCCCCCGGCCGCTGCGAGGTGAGGACCAGGATCTGTCGGCGAGGCCTCAGGAGGGAGCCCGCACGAGTGTGTGGGCCACATTCAGAGAGGATTCGGTCATGGCACAGTTCGTGGACGAGCGCGTCGAAGCGGGTCAGGCGATCGTCGACTACGAGGACAAGGTCTTCGAGGACCACCAGGCGGAGCCCGGCCAGCAGGCGTGGATCTTCATCCACAGCGTCCCGTTCGAGAGCTCCGTGTCGGTGGTCAACCTCCTGACCGCTACGCGGATCCGCCGCAAGGGCTTCGACACCAACATCGTCCTGTTCGGTCCCGGCTCGCTGATCGCATCCGCGACTCGCGGGTTCCCGAAGGTCGGCGACGAGGCCTTCCCGGGCAACATGAACTACAACCGGCAGCTCCGGACGTTCATGGACGAGGGGGGCAAGGTCTACGCCTGCCGCTTCTCCGCCGCGGCCCTGTACGGCATGCGCGAGTCCGACATGCTGAAGGGCGTCAAGCCCATTCACCCGCGCGACGTCCTGGATGCCGCGCTGACCGCCTGGAAGGCGGGGGCGTTCGTCCTCAACACCTGGAACCTCTAGCCGGCGCCGCGTGCCGCGTGCCCACCATGAGCCAAGCGCCTGTCGAGCTGGTCGAGCGCTGGAACGTCGCCGAGCGTCACCTGTACCCGGTCGTGCTGACCCAGCCGGACCTGTACGAGCGGTACCTGGCGCTGGTGCGCGCGATGGCGGACGACCTCGGGGACCTGTCGACCCCCGAGGCGCTGGCCGCCGCGTTCGGCGAGGCCGTGCCCCGGGCAGCCCGAACCGCCGCCGGCTGCGGGATCCCAACCGGGGGACTCGACCTGGAGGTGGCGGCAGGGGCGGCCTTCGCGCTCCGGTACCGGGAGGTCAAGGCGGCCGCCGCCCGCGGCGCCGTCGCCGCGCGGGTCCAGGAGGCGACGGCGAAGGGGGAGCGGTGGGTCGTGCTGCAGGAGCCGCCCCGCGGCCAGGCGCCCGATCCCTTCGCCAGTGCCGTGTCCTCCCGGGTCGAGCTGCACGTCCCCACCGGCGTGGCGATCCACTCCTTCGTCGAGCTCGATCCTGATACCTACCAGTCTCGGTACGGGGTCGAGGCCGCCCGGCTGGACCCGGTCAGCGGCGAGCTGGCCAGGGACGAGGAGCCGGTCGCCACGCCGCGAACCTTCGACGACCCGGCGGCCTGGGAGCGGGCGATCGCGGCCCTGCGCCGGGCATGTGAGACCGGGCCGACGTCGCAAGGGCATCAGGATCGAGCTGTGGAGGGCGACAGATGAACCAGGAGCGCGTGTCCAGCCGGACCATCGACGGGCACAGCCACATCGGCGAGATGGCCGCCTGGAAGTTCTACGACCTCGCCGAGCCGGTGAAGCCGACCGTCTATGAGTTCCCGACCACCCAGAGCTACCTCCAGCACATGGACGAGCTCGGCGTCGAGCGCGCGCTGGTGCTTTCCAACTACGGCATCCCTGTGCAGCAGCAGCCGTTCTCCCTGAACGACCTCGTGCTGGACTCCGTCAAGTCCTCCGACCGTCTCCGTGGGGGGCTGTGGGTGTCATTCCTCCCGCAGAACAAGGAGATGACCCTCCAGGCCCTCAAGCACGCGGGTGAGGAGGGCATCGTGGCCCTCAAGACCACGTTCCTGCTGGGCGGCAACCCCAACCCGGAGAGCTGGGACGACGAGACCAGGGAGATCGCCGAGGCCTGCTTCCGGGCCGCCGAGGAGCACGACCTGGTGTTCCACTTCCACACCAGCCCGGGGGGCGCCTCGGACCTCAACAACTTCATCCCCCTGGTGGAGCGCTACGGCAAACGGGTCAAGCTCTACCTGGTCCACTTCGGCGGCGGCGTCAGCGGCCACATCCGGCTGGTGCCGCGCTTCCTGGACTGGGTCGAGCAGGGCTACAAGGTCTACACGGATGTCACCTGGGCGGTCGGATTCGGGGTCCGCTGGCTCCTCACCGAGATCGAGCGGCGCGGTGTCGGTCACGACCGCGTGCTGTTCGCCTCCGACGAGCCGTGGAGCGACTTCTGGGGCGAGTACTACAAGATCGCCGGCCAGCCCGTCGGCAAGGAGCTCAAGGACCGCATCCTCTACCAGAACTTCGAGGCGCTCTATGGACACAAGTGGTAGCACCCGCTCCAGTTCGGAGCTTGGGCCGCTGATCGCCGAGGTGCAGAGCCTCGGGCTGCGGGTCGAAGCGCCGATGGAGGAGGGTCGCCGCGGGGGAGCGGGCCCCGCCGACGCCGGCATGATCTGGATTGAGGGCACCCCGGTGACGTTCCCGCACGTCAGCGGGTTCGCCTCCAGTTCCCCGTACGTGCTTCGGCGCGACCGGCGCGACGGCTGGGGCGTGTACCGCGACGGCCGGCGACTGGCGAGCGCCACGCTGCCGGCGAGGCCGAGGTTCTACGACCTCCAGACCGCCGACGGCACCCCGTACTGGAAGATCGCGCTGCTCCATCTGGACTCACTGGCCAGCACCGTGATCCAGACCTGCATCTACTGGGGGAACGCCGACCAGTGCCAGTTCTGCGCGATCGAGACGTCACTGGAGGGCGGCCGGACCATCGCCGTGAAGAAGCCCGAGCAGCTCGCCGAGGTTGCCCTGGCGGCCAAGGAGCTCGACGGCGCGGTCGACGTCACCCTCACCACCGGGACCACCCGGGGGCCGGACAAGGGGGCGCTGTACGTCGGCAGGTGCGCGCATGCGGTCAAGCAGGCGACGGGCCTGCCTGTCCAGGCGCAGTTCGAGCCACCCGACGACTACTCGGTGTTCGAGACCCTCCGCGACCTGGGGGTGGACACCGTCGGGATGCACGTGGAGTCCTTCGACCAGCGGGTCCTCGACGAGGTCGCGCCGGCCAAGGGCAGGACCGGCGTGGAAGGCTACTTCCGGGCCTGGGAGCGGGCGGTCGAGGTGTTCGGTCGCGGACAGGTGACCACCTACGTGATCCTCGGCATGGGCGAGGACCCCGAGCTCACGGTGGAGGCCTGCAAGCGGGCTGTGGACCTGGGGGTCTACCCCTTCGTGGTGCCGCTGCGGCCCAGCGCCGGGAGCCTGCTGGAGTCGACGCTCCCGCCCGACCCCGGCTACGTGCAGTCGGTGTACCGCCGGGTCGCGCCCCAGGTGCTCCTGAGCGGGCTGGAATCGGCGCGGGTGAAGGCGGGCTGCGCCCGGTGCAACGCCTGCTCGGCGATGTCCGCGTTCGAGGGGAGGCCGGATGGAGCGAACCGCCGCACCCTACCGGTCCTTCAGCTCCACTGAGCTGGCGGCCTTGCCCGACGGGGCGGGCTGCAGGGTCGTCGCCGATGCGGCGGAGCGGGCGCTCCATATGGCCATCCGCCGCGCGGTCTTCGTCGACGAGCAGGGCCTGTTCGTCGTCTCGGATGCCGACGAGCACGACCGGGACCCCACGACCCTGCACGTCCTGGGCTTCTGGGCCGGCGAGGCGGCCGGTGCCGTCCGTCTCTACCCACTGGCTCAGCCGGGCTGGTGGAAGGGCGACCGCCTCGCCGTGCTGGCGCCGTTCCGGAGCCACGGCATCGGCGCGCCCTTGGTGCGGTTCGCGGTCGGGACCGCCTCCAGGCTCGGCGGGGCCGTGATGGTGGCGCAGATCCAGCCCGCGAACGTGGCGTTCTTCGAGCGCCTGGGCTGGTATCGCGTCGGGGATCCCGCCCCCTATGTGGGGCGGCTGCACCAGCAGATGGCCGTCGACCTCCAGAATTGGTCGCATGATCGAAGGTCGATGGCCACCGCACCGGGCTAGCGTCGGACCGCTTGACCCAATGGTCCGAGTAGGCCTGTGACCGGCTCCTGACGAAGGTCGATCAGCAGTTCCTCCTGCCCGCCGAGCCTGGCGCGCAGGGCGCCGGAGGCGTCGAGCAGCCCGATCTGCTCGCACGCCAGCCCCCTCGAACTGAAGGCGGCGCGGCAGGTCGATACCTGCGAGGGAAGCGCGCAAAGCAGGAAGCCCAACGACGGGAAGGCGCCCACCCAGTCGGTGAGCGACACGCCCGGCGGTCGCGGCAGGGCGTCGAGGTCGACCAGAACGCCGCAGCGAGTCGGCTCCAGCAACATCGCCAGCGACCCGAGGACTCCCGCCATACTGACGTCCTTGGCCGCCCGGCAGCGACCTGCCTCCGCCAGGTCGGCCAGCAGCCGCACGTCGTCGGCGAGCGCCGCGCCGCGCTCGCGGATCGAGGAGAAGAAGGGGAAGTCCTCGCGCATCCCGCCGTCCAGGCAGGCGCAGAAGAGCAGGGCCTGGCCGGGTGCCGCATCCAAGGCGCGGAGCGGGCGCCGCGCCGTCCCGAAGACGAACGCCGAGAGCGCGGGCGGACCGGAGCGAATCGTGAGGTGACCTCCGACGACGGGCACGCGGTAGAGCTCGGAACCGAACCGCAGCCCCTCCAGTGCCGAACGTGCCGAGGACTCGTCCGCGACGATGGTGTCCACCAAGGCCTCCGGCCGTCCGCCCATCGCCGCCACGTCGTTGACGTTGGCCAGCACGGCGGCGATCCCGGCGCCGAACGGGTCGCGCTCCACGAACGGCGGCCACATGGCCTCGCCGGCGACGAGCGCCTGCCGACCGTCGTGCTGCGGCAGCACCGCCGCGTCGTCCCCAGGGCCCCGATCCCAGTCCGTTGGCCCGAGAATGTCGGTCACCATGGCGATCCGCGCCTTGCCGAGCAGGCCAGGGTGGCTTCTGAAGCCGCGGACCACCTCCGCGAGCTCGCCGCCGCTCGCTCCTTCGACAGGCTCGACCAAACCGCCTCCGCGCTCGTCCGCAAGCTCGATGACGCCTGAAGTCTATACAGCGGCAATGATGGTCGGTGCGTTGAGGAACTGGTCGGCGATCGAGCGAGCGCGGGCGCTGACCGGGTTGAAGTTGGCCAGCTGCCTTCCTGCCAGGACTTGCTCGGAACTCTGCCTGTGGTTCGGTCGATCGAACGATCTTGACGAATCTCGCCGCATGAAGCACGATTGGCTAGACCGATCGAACGATCGAACGAACGAGGGAGTTGGGGAGGAGATCGATCGTGGCGCATGCCGTCACCGCTGCCGTGGATACCCGCACGCTCATCCTTGACGCGGCGCGGGCCCGGCTGCTGGCCGACGGCTACGCGGGTCTGTCGACCCGCAAGGTGGCCGAGGAGGCCGGGGTGTCGGTCAGCCAGCTCAACTACCACTTTGGCTCCAAGCAGGGTCTGATCCTGGCCCTGTTCGAGGAGGAGAACCAGCGCCGCCTGGAGCGCCAGACCCGCATGTACGCCCAGGACCTGCCGTTGTGGCAGCGCTACGAGCAGGCCTGCGACTTCCTCGAGGACGACCTCGAGTCGGGCTATGTCCGGGTCCTCCAGGAGATGCTGGCCGCCGGCTGGTCGAACGCCGAGCTTGGCGCGGCAGTTCGCGATCTTCTCGGCGGCTGGGTTGCCCTGCTCGCTGACGTGGTCCGCGAGGCCGAGCACCGCCACGGGCCGCTCGGCCCATTTACCGCCGAGGAACTGGCCACCCTGGTCGCCTCCGCCTTCTTCGGCTCGGAGTCGCTGCTGCTGCTCGGCTTCGACCGGGAGGTGCTGCCGATCCGCTCAGCGCTGCGACGCGTCGGTGTGCTGATCCGACAGCTCGATGAAGGATCGACCGCACTGAGGAGGACGGAGGATGCGGGCATGCCAACCGGTCGCTGACGGCTACGTCGAGCGTGACGGCGTCAAGGTCCACTATGAGCTGTTCGGCGCCGGCGAGCCGACGGTGCTGCTGCTGCCGACCTGGTCGATCATCCACTCGCGGCACTGGAAGATGCAGGTCCCCTATCTTGCGCGGCATTGCCGCGTCCTGACCTTCGACGGGCGCGGCAACGGGCGCTCCGACCGGCCGCCCGAGCCCGAGGCGTACGCCGAGTCAGAGTTCGCTGCCGACGCCCTGGCGGTGATGGACGCCACCCAGACCCCTCGCGCGGTCATCGTGGGCTTCTCGATGGGCGCGCACCGAGGCCTGCTGCTCGCCGCAGACCATCCTGAGCGGGTCCAGGCAGCCGTGTTCATCGGCCCGAACTACCCGGGCGGCGGGCAGCCGGTGGCCGAGCGGACCGTGTACTCCTGGGAGGAGGAGCTCGACACCGACGAGGGCTGGGCCAAGCACAACCGGCACTACTGGCTTCGCGACTACCAGGGCTATCTCGAGTTCTTCATGTCGAGGATGTTCACCGAGCCGCACTCCACCAAGCCGGCCGAGGACGGCGTCGGCTGGGGCCTGGACACCACGGGCGAGACGCTCGCGCTCACCTACCTGGCGCCCTTTATGGAGCCTGAGGAGGCGCGCGAGCTGGCAGGGCGGGTCCGCTGCCCGGTTCTGGTCATCCACGGTGAGGATGACGCGCACAGCTCCGTGACCCGCGGGATCGCCCTGGCGGAGCACACGGGCGGTCGGCTGGTGCTGTTGGAGGGCTCCTTCCACGCGCCGCACGTCCGCGATCCGGTCAGGGTCAACCTGCTGCTGCGCGACTTCATCAAGCCGGCACCGCCACCACGGCGCTGGGTGCGCGGCAAGTCACGTCGCAAGCGCGCGCTCTACATCTCCTCGCCGATCGGGCTCGGGCACGCCCAGCGGGACGTGGCGATCGCTACTGAGCTGCGCAAGCTGCATCCTGACCTGGAGATCGACTGGCTCGCCCAGCACCCGGTCACCCGCGTGCTGGAAGCAGCCGGTGAGCGCATCCACCCGGCCAGCAAGCTGCTGGCCAACGAATCGGCCCACATCGAGAGCGAGTCGGCCGAGCAC
Source organism: Actinomycetes bacterium (assembly GCA_030152105.1). Next base: position 4,061 of record JASLIH010000094.1, on the reverse strand, counting down.
GACCTGCACTGCTTCCAGGCGATCCGCCGCATGGATGAGATCCTGCTGGCCAACTTCATGGTCTTCCACGACCTGGTGCGCGACGAGCACTACGACGTCTGGATCGGCGACGAGGCCTGGGAGCTCGACTACTACCTGCACGAGAACCCCGAGCAGAAGCAGGCCGCTTACGTGTGGCTGACCGACTTCGTGGGCTGGCTGCCCATGCCCGACGGGGGCGAGCGCGAGGCGTTCGTGGCCGCCGACTACAACGCCGAGATGATCGAGCACATCGCCCGCTATCCCCGGGTTCGTGACCAGGCGGTCTTCGTCGGCAGCCCCGACGACATCGTCCCCGACACCTTCGGGCCGCAACTCCCCCTGATCGGTGACTGGACGCGCGAGCATTACAGCTTCGCCGGCTATGTGACCGGTTTCGAACCCTCCGAGGTCGCCGACCGCCAGGCGCTGCGCCATGAGCTCGGCTACCGGGACGACGAGCAGGTCTGCATCGTCACCGTGGGCGGCTCCGGGGTCGGCGGGCATCTGCTGCGGCGGGTGATGGCGGCGTTCCCGGAGGCCAAGCGGCGAGTCCCGGCCCTGCGCATGGTGGTCGTCACCGGCCCAAGGATCGACCCCGCCAGCCTGCCGCGGCACGAGGGGCTGGAGGTCCGCGCGTTCGTCCCCCGGCTCTACCGGCACCTGGCCGCCTGCGACCTGGCGGTCGTGCAGGGGGGACTGACGACCTGCATGGAGCTGACGGCGAACCGGCGGCCGTTCCTGTACTTCCCGCTGGCCCACCACTTCGAGCAGAACTACCACGTCGCCCACCGCCTTGGCCGCTACCGGGCCGGCCGCCGCATGGACTTCGCCACCACCACCCCGGAGGTGATCGCCGACGCCATCGCCGCCGAAGTGGGCCGCCCGGTCGACTACCGGCCGGTGGAGACCGACGGCGCCGCCCGGGCCGCCACCCTCATCGCCCAACTCATGTGAGGAGCCGAGCGGGCCCCTTCGACCTCGGCGCGCCCACCTCTCATCCCGTCATGCGCTTCCTTGCTCGCCTTGACCGAGGCGAGGTGGCTGGGTCATTTCGCCAGGGACCACACCACATCACACGGATCTGGCGGTCACGCGCCTTGTCGGGCGGGCTGGACTGTCCGCGGACGGCCGATCAGACTGCCAGGTCATGGGTCTCGTCTCGTTCGCGCTCGGGCTGTCTGACGGGCGTTCATTGGAGGTTGACATCTCCGGCCCGGACGGTGCGACACCGCTGGTCGTCCACCACGGGACGCCGGGGGAGCGGTCTCAGTACCCGCCCTTCGCCGACGCGGCGGCGGTGCAGGGGCTTCGCTATGTCTCCTACTCGCGGCCCGGCTACGGCGGCTCGTCACGCCAGCCGGGCCGGGCCGTCGCCGATTGCGCCGCCGACACCGCCGCGATTCTTGCGCACCTCGGCGCGGATCGTTGCTACACCATCGGTGCCTCCGGCGGTGGTCCCCATGCGCTGGCGTGCGCGGCGCTGTTGGCCGACCGAGTGCTGGCCTGCGCCACCGTGGCCGGTGTTGGACCGTTCGGCGCTCAGGATCTGGACTTCCTCGAGGGGATGGGCCGCGAGAACCTTGAGGAGTTCGGGGCGGCGCTGGCCAGCCCGCCGGAGCTACAGGCATTCCTTGAGCGTGAAGCTGAGTCGTTTGCCGAGCTCACCGGGGAGCAGGTAGCCGTGGCGCTCGGGGATCTCGTCTCGGCGGTCGATGTAGCGGCGCTCACCGGTGACTTCGCCGCCTATGTGGCTGCGTCGATCCGCCAGGCGCTGGCCGACGGCCTCTGGGGCTGGTTCGACGACGACCTGGCCTTCACCCGACCATGGGGGTTCGATCTGGCCAGCATCGACGTTCCAGTGGTCGTCTGGCAGGGCGGGCAGGATCGGATGGTCCCGTTTGCCCATGGCCAGTGGCTGGCGGCCCACCTGCCGAGTGCGAGGGCGAAGCTGCTCCCCGAGGAAGGCCACCTGTCGATCGCGGTCGACAAGTTCGGCGAGATCATCGGCGAGCTGGTTGCCAGCGCTCCAAAGGTCGGCCCTTGAAGCGACTGGCAACCCCCGCCGCCGATGGAGGCAAGGCCGGGCCCGTGACCGCCGCCAGGGTGCCTAGAGATCAGCGCATCTTGCGGCCTGCGTCCATGGCACTGCCCTCTTGAGCGTCCCTGCAGGAGGGATCACGATGGCGAGCGTACGAAGTGTCGGGGCCGCGGGGACCGCCTGGGCGCCTCGAGCCGAGGAAAGCAGGGCGATGTACCTGATCCGCGAGCGGTTCTTCCGACTGGGCGAGGACTCCTTGCGCGACCCCGGAGGGCGGGAGGTGGCCCAGGTCCATCGCAAGCTGGTGGCGATGCGCCCCACCTATCGGATCTCGATCGCCGGCCAGCAGGCGGCCACCGTCTCCAAGCGCTGGTTCAGCATGCGCGACACCTACGCCGTGGATGTGGCCGCCGGCCAGGACGACCTGCTGATCCTGGCCAGCGTCCTGGCGCTGGACCTGGCCGAGGATGAAGAGCCCACACGAGACTGAGGCCGCCGCGGCCTGGCTCCTGACGGCGGAAGAGCGCGGCAATCCGGCGACGGCCATCGACCTCGAGCGCGGAGATGGGCAGGCCTGGACGGCTGGCAACCGGGTCAGCGTCCACGTCGACGGGGCGGCCTACTTCGGGCGCCTGCACCAGCTGCTGTCCGCCCTCGCAGCCGGGGACTGGCTCTATCTGACCGACTGGCGGATCGACGCCACCCGCCAGCTGGCCGGTCCCGGGAGTGAGCTGGGGCCGCTGCTGGCCGGGCTGGCCCGTCGCGGGGTGGCCATCCGCGGGCTCCTGTGGCGCTCCCACACGGCCCTCATCCACTTCAACCAGGACGCCAACCGGGTGCTGAGCACGCTGGTCAACCGGGCCGGGGGGCAGCTGGTGGCCGACCAGCGGGTGCGCCGCTTCGGCAGCCACCACCAGAAGCTGCTGGTCGTCCACCGCCCCGACGACCCCGACTCCTGCATCGCCTTCGTCGGTGGCATCGACCTGGCCCGCGGCCGTTGTGACGACCCCCAGCATCTCGGCGACACCGACCCGGTCCGGATCGACCCCCGCTACGGCGAGCGGCCGCCCTGGCACGACCTCCAGCTGGAGCTGCGCGGCCCGGCCGTGCTGGACGTCGACCACACCTTCCGGGAGCGCTGGGAGGACCACACCCCCCGCGACCATCGCAACCCGCTGCGGGCCATGTGGCGGCGGGTCAGCCACGAGCCCCGACGCCTGGAGCTGCTGCTGCGCCGCCGGCCGCCCCCACAGGCCGGCTCCCATGCAGTGCAGGTGCTGCGCACCTACCCGGCCAGGTACCGGAGGATCCCGTTCGCGCCCGACGGCGAGCGCAGCATCGCCCGGGCGTACCTGAAGGCCCTGGGACGGGCCCGGTCGTTGGTCTACATCGAGGACCAGTACCTGTGGGGCACGCTGGTCGCCGACGCCCTCGCGGCCGCCCTGCGGCGCGCTCCCGAGCTGCGCATGATCATCGTGGTGCCGCGGCACCCGGACCGCGACGGGCGGATCTCCGGTCGGGCCGCCCGGGCCGCCCAATGGCGGGCCATCGACAACCTGGCTAGCGCCGGCGGCGACCGGGTGGCCGTCTACAACCTCGAGAACGAGCACGGCACGCCGATCTATGTCCACGCCAAGGCGGTGATCGTCGACGACGTGTGGGCGATGGTCGGTTCGGCCAACCTCAACCGCCGCTCCTGGACCCACGACTCCGAGGTCGCCTGCGCGGTCCTCGACCACGAGCGCGACCCTCGCCACCCGGCCGACCCGGGTGGCCTGGGCGACGGGGCCCGGGTGTTCGCCCGCCAGCTGCGACTGCGCCTGTGGCGAGAGCACCTGGGGCTCGGGGACGCCGACGACGACGCCCGGCTGCTGGACCCGGTCGCCGGCTTCGAGGCCTGGTCGGCGGCTGCGGCCAGACTCCAGGCCTGGCACGACGGCGACAACCGGGGTCCCCGGCCGTCCGGACGGGTCCGGCCCCATCAGGTCGAGCTGGCGGCGGC
>JASLIH010000054.1 GCA_030152105.1 Actinomycetes bacterium | reverse complement strand
TCGGTCCCTATCCTCCGTGGGCGTAGGAGATTTGAGGAGAGCTGTCCCTAGTACGAGAGGACCGGGACGGACGAACCTCTGGTGTGTGAGTTGTCGTGCCAACGGCACTGCTCATTGGCCACGTTCGGAAGGGATAAGCGCTGAAGGCATATAAGCGCGAAGCTCGCTCCAAGATGAGATCTCCCACAGGGTCGACCTGGTAAGGCCCCCGGCTAGACGACCGGGTTGATAGGCCGGAAGTGGAAGCACAGCAATGTGTGGAGCTGACCGGTACTAATAGGCCGAGGACTTGGCAACTAACTTCTTGTTGCGCGCGCTCGCTGTGTAGTTCTGGAGGTTTCCGGTGTACCGGAGGCTCCAGAGCGTTTCGGTGGCCATAGCGGAGGGGAGACACCCGGTCCCATACCGAACCCGGAAGTTAAGCCCTCCAGCGCCGATGGTACTGCCCGGGAAGCTGGGTGGGAGAGTAGGTCGCCGCCGAGACTCTTAACGAAGCGCCGCCCCTGAGGCGGCGCTTCGTCATTTCCGGACCCAGCGAGGTCGCGGTTCCGGACTGGGGAGTGGGCCGGTGGCGTGCGCTCCGGGGGCGGGTTCCGGCAAGATGCGCCTCGTGATGGACAACCAGGCGCAGCCGGATCGTTCCGGGCGCCCCGCCGGCGGACGGCCGGGCAGGGGCGCTGGCGGTCGTACCCCCTCCAACCCTCGATCCCGTAGCCAACCGGGGTCCCGCGGCGGTGCCGCCTCTGGACGCACGAACCCGGCCGGGGGCCGGGACGGCGGACCGGCGGCAGGACAAGGAGCCGGCTCGGCGACCCGTGGTCGTCGCGACCCGGCGTCACGCCCCGACAGCAACGACCGTCGACCACGGAGTGGCGACCGGCGCCCGGCGAGTGGTGACCGGCGCTCTGGCACCGGCGCTCGGCACGCCGCTGGCGGAGACGCACGCCCCGGATCAGGCGCCCACCGCCCGGCCAGCCGGGATGGACGTCCCGGAACCGGCGCTGGGCGACCCGAATCCCGCAAACGCCAGCCGAGCACCGGCGACCGGCCTCCCGGTACCGGGAACCGGCGACCCGGACCGGGCGACCGGCGACCCGGGCCCGGAGACCGGCGACCCGGGCCCGGCGACCGCGGGCGGGACGAGCGGGCGGTGGAGGAGGAAGGGTTCGGGGTCTCCGAGATCCTGCCGGGGGAGGCGTTGGACGAGTTGCGGGAGACGGCGCGACCCTATGCGGTGGCTGATGCCGCGAGGGCGCTTGCGGATGCGGTGGTGGCGCTGTCGGAGGATGGGGACCCGGAGGCGGCGGTGCGGGCCGCCAAGGTGGCGAAGCGGGCGGCGCCGCGGGCGGCGAGTGTGCGGGAGGCGCTCGGGATCGCGCTGTATCAGGTGGGGGACTTCCGGGCGGCTCGAACGGAGCTGGCCGCGGCGCAGCGGATCTCGGGTCGGCAGGACCTGGCGGCCATGCAGGCTGACATCGAACGGGCCCTCGGTCGGCCGGAGCGGGCGATCGCGCTGTTCGAGCAGGTCGATCGCTCCAAGCTGGAACCGGACACGGCCGCCGAGCTGCTCCTGGTGACTGCCTCGGCCTACGGCGACCTCGGCCAGCCCGCCGCGGGCGTGGCGCTCATCCGGCGTCATGCCCGTTGGCCGACGGAACTGTCCGACCACCACCTGCGACTCGGCTACGCCGAGGCCGCCCTGGCCGAGCAGGCCGGCGATCTCCCGCGTGCCCGGGCAGCCTTCACCCGGGTGCTGCGGGCCGACCCCGACTTCCATGACGCCGCCGAGCGCCTGGAGCGCCTCACCTCCGACTAGACGCCGCCGGCACGGTCGCCTGCCGCCCTCGGAACGCGCGCAGCGACGGCCGAACCCCCTCGTCGGAGACCGTCACCCGAACCACCGCAAGCCCGGGACCATCAGCCGGGCAGCTACCCCTCGTCGGACCGGGCCTGGCGTTGCTGGATCCAGCGGAGGAGGCCGGCGGCGTTGGACTCGTAGCTGTTGAGGAGCTCGAACCGTTCGGGGTCGGCCGCGTGGTGGCCTTCCTCCCGCTCGAACCGCTCGCGGAGGGCGGCTTCGATGTGGTCGAGCTCGGCGCCGTGCTCCTTGGCGGCCTGCTCGGCTGTCTCGCACCAGCGCAGCAGCTTGTCCTCGGCCTCGGCCAGGCGCTCGGCCGGGGGGGTGATGGGGCCGAAGTGGGTCAGCACCAGGTGGGCCGGGTTGCGTTCGGCGAACCGGTGAAGGCTGGCCACGGCGAGGTCGCGGTCGAAGTCGGGCGGCGGCGTCGCCGGGCGGAGCACGCCGTTCGAGGGCAGCAGCACCCCGACGCCGTCGCCGGCGAACAGCGTCCCCTGGTCGGGCTCGAACACCGCCAGGTGGTGCTTGGCGTGCCCGGGGGCGTGCAGCAGCTCCAGGCGGCGCCCGCCGAGGTCGATGACCTCGCCGTCCTCGGCCGCCTTGATCCGTGAGGCCTCGACCGGGGTGAGCCCGCCGTAGACGGTCTCCATCAGCGGGCCGTAGACCCGGGCCGAGCTGGCCAGCAGCCGCGCCGGGTCGACCAGGTGCCTGGCCCCGGCCGGGTGCACGACCACGGTGGCGTTGGGAAAGGTCCGGACCAGGTCGCCAACCCCGCCGGCGTGGTCGAGGTGGATGTGGGTGACCACGATCCAGGCCAGGTCGGCCGGGTCGAGCCCGGCCCCGGCCACCCCGTCGGCGATCGCCCCGGCCACCTTGGCCGGCCCCGTCTCGATCAGCGCCGGCCGCTCACCGGAGAGCAGGAACCCGGCGGTGATCTCCGACGCGCCCCCCATGTGGGTGTCGATCCCGGTGATCCCATCGGGCAAGGCATCGAGCACACTCAAGGGGGTTCTCCTTAGTCCAGGGGTCGCAGCACCAACCCGTCACGAGGCTTCGGGTAGAAGAACGTCGTCTTCTGGGGGAGGGTCTCGCCGCCGGCGGCGATCTCGGCGACGGTGGCGAACCGGGCCGGGCGCAGGATGATCAGGCTGGCCGCGGCGCCGTTGTCGACGGTGGCGACGGCGGCGGCGAGGTCGCTCTCGTACACCACCCGGCCCTCGAAGTCGCTCACCCCGAGGCGCTTGCTCAGCACCGGACCGTGCAGGACCTCGACGTCGAGGAGGCGGCGGGCGCGGCCCGCCTCGGCGGCTAGGCCGGCCGGGTCGCGGGCCACCAGCAGCCAGCTCCGCCCGTCCGCGTACAGGCCGAAGGCGACCGCCTCCTCGGGGAGCCGGCCGAGCTGCTCCTCGGCCACGGCCGGGGAGGCGGCCGGGCGGGCGTCGAAGTCGCCCTCCAGGCCGGCCAGGATGGTGGCGCCGTCGACGTCGGCCAGCAGCCGGTGGATGGCCAGGACGGCCGGGCCGTGCAGGTCGGCGTCGACCAGGAACATCAGCAGCTCGTCCCATGGGCCCGGCTGGCCGCCATTGGCCGCCCGCACGGCGTCCCGGTAGGCGAGCGAGGTCCGGTAGCGGTGGTGTCCGTCGGCGATCAGCACGCGCTGGGCGGTCATGCGCTCGCGCCAGGCAGCGATCCGCTCCGGGTCGGCCACCGCCCACAGCCGGTGCCGGACCCCGGTCTCGTCGACGCAGTCCAGGGCCGGCTCGGTCCCGGTCACGTCGTCGAGCACGGCCGCCGGCCCGCCGGCCCCGGCGTAGACGCCGAACACCGGGGAGAGGTTGACCTCGGTCGCCTCCAGCAGCCGGAGCCGGTCGGCCACCGGGGCGGTCATGGTCCGCTCGTGGGGCACGACCCAGCTCCCCGTGTCGTCCAGGGCGATGCTGGCCAGCACCCCCCGCTGGACCCGGCGGGTGCCGCGAAGCGTATAGGTCTCTTCGTAGATGTAGAGACAGGGCCCCGGGTCGCGGCGCAGGACGCCATCGGCCAGCCACCTGGCCAGCAGGTCGCCAACGTGCCGGTAGTCGGTGCTGCCGTCGCGCTCGGCCTGGGGGGCGTCGTCGTGCTCCGGGCGGGCCAGGATCAGCCGGACGACGTTGTAGGGGCTCTGAGCCTCGTAGGCGTCGCGCGCCTCGGGCGAGATGACGTCGTAGGGAGGGGCGGTGACCTGGGCGTGGTCGCCGATGACGGCGGGATCGAAGCGCAGGCCGCGGAAGGGGGCGGCGGCTACCATGGTGCCGCCGGGCTCGGGTTGTCGGTCATGGCCGTGTTGTAGCAAGCGGGGGCCGCCCCTCGCCAGCCGGGCTGCTCCCGCATCGTCGACCCCCCGGAGGCAATCATCGACGACACCGACCGCCAGACCCCCGATCACCCCGGCGCCCTGGCGCTGGCCGGCCGGTTCCAGGGCATCGTGTTCGACCTCGACGGTGTCGTCTACCTGGGCGACGAGGTCGTCCCGGCCGCGCCCGGGGCGCTCGACCAGGTTCGGGGCCTCGGGGTCAAGGTCGCCTTCGTCACCAACAACTCCTACCGTCCGCCCGACCTGGTGACCGAGAAGCTCAACCGGCTGGGGATCAAGGCCGCCGAGGGTGAGGTGCTGACCTCGGCCCAGGCGGCGGTGCGGCTCCTCGGGGGGCGGGACGGCCTGGACGGGGTCGGGGTCCTGGTGGTCGGCGGCCCCGGGCTGCGCCAGGCGCTGGAGGGGGCTGGGGCGCGGCTGGTCGACGGGGCGGAATGGCGCGAGGCCGAGGTGGTGGCCGTCGGGTTCGACCCGGAGCTGACCTACGGCCGGGTCCGGGACGCGACCCTGGCCATCAGGGCCGGAGCCAGGTTCGTCGGCAGCAACCCCGACACCACCCTCCCGACCCCCGACGGGTTCTGGCCCGGCGCCGGCGCGACCCTGGCCCTGCTGCGGGCGTCGACCGGCGTCCGGCCCGAGGTCGCCGGCAAGCCGGAACGGGCCCTGCTCGACACCGCCGCGGCCGCCATCGGCCCCGGCCCGTACCTCATGGTCGGCGACCGGGCCGACACCGACCTGGACGGCGCCCACCGGCTCGGCTGGTCGACCGCCCTGGTCCTCAGCGGTGTGACCACGCTCGCCGACCTGCCCGACCTCACCAGCGCCCCCGACCATCTCCTGGCCGACGTCGCCGGGCTGCTCGGCCCGCCCGGCCCGGTCGTCCGCCCCGCCGCCCCGCCCGACCAGGCCGCCGCCGCCCGTCTCCTGGAGACCGGGCCGGGCGGGGCGGCGGCGGTGACCGGCGGGCCACCGGTTGCCGAGACCGGCCAGCCGCTGCGGGTGGTGGCGATCGACGAGGAGCGGGTCGTCGGCGCGGCCGCCGTCCGCCCCGCGGGGACGCTCGGCCTGCTGGACGGGCCGGTGGTCGAGGAGGCCTGGCGCGGCCGCCTGGTCGGCACCCGGCTGGTCACCGCCGCCTGCATCCAGGCCCGCGCCGCCGGCCTGGGCCTGGTCGCCGCCCCGGGAGCGGCCGAGGGGTTCCTGGGACGCCTCGGGTTCCGCTCGGCTCCCGACCACGACCCCCCGATCGTCCGGGAGCTCGGCGACGACTAGCGCTGCTGGTAGTAGTACCCGGTGGGCGGAGGTGGCGGGCGGCGGGCGCGAAGGCCGCCGAAGAGGATGATCAGGATCACGCCGGCCGCGAACCCGACGACGTGGGCCAGGTAGGCCACGCCGGCGCCCTCGGCGGTGGCGGCGCCCTGGAAGTAGAACCACTGCAGGACGAACCAGGAGCCGAGCACGACCCAGGCCGGGAGCCAGACCGGGATGAAGAACAGGAACGGCACCAGGCTGGTCACCCGGGCCCGGGGGAACAGGACCAGGTAGGCGCCGAGCACCCCGGCGATGGCGCCCGACGCCCCGACCAGGGTCTGCTCGCTGGTCGGGTCGGCGAGGGCGAACCCGTAGGTCGCCAGGTACCCGCAGGCCAGGTAGAAGAGCAGGTAGCGCACCCGCCCGAGCCGGTCCTCGACGTTGTTGCCGAACACGAACAGGAACAGCATGTTGCCG
>JASLIH010000551.1 GCA_030152105.1 Actinomycetes bacterium | reverse complement strand
CGAGCTTGCCAGAGCGTAGCCGCCGGCTCACCACCTTGCTCACGCCCTCGGCCTGCATGGAGACGCCGTAGAGGGCGTCGGCCGCCTCCATGGTGCGGCGCTGGTGGCTGACGACCAGGAGCTGGGCGTGCTCGCGGGCGTCGTCGAGCAGGTCGAGGAAGCGGTGCAGGTTGACGTCGTCGAGGGCGGCCTCGACCTCGTCGAGGACGTAGAAGGGGCTGGGGCGGGCCCGGAAGATGGCGAAGTAGAAGGCCAGCGCGACCAGGCTGCGCTCGCCCCCCGACAGCAGCGACAGGCGCCGGACCTTCTTGCCGGGCGGGCGGGCCTCGATCTCGACCCCGCTGGCCAACAGGTCGTCGGGCTCGGTGAGGACCAGGCGGCCGTCGCCGCCGGGGAACAGCAGGCCGAAGGTGCGCTCGAACTCGCGGGCCACGTCCTCGAAGGCCTGGCCGAACACCTCCCGGACCCGCTCGTCGACCGCCCTGACCACCTTGAGCAGGTCCCGGCGGCTCTCCTTGAGGTCCTGGAGCTGGCCGGACAGGAAGGTGTAGCGCTCCTCAAGGGCCTTGAACTCCTCGAGGGCGAGCGGGTTGACCCGGCCCAGCAGGGTGAGGCGGCGGTCGAGGGCGGTGGCGACCCGGCGCAGCTCGGTCGAGGGCTGGCGGCGGGGGTCGGCCTCGGGCAGCTCGGCCAGGCGGGCCTCGCCGGGCAGGTACTCGGCCATGGCCTCGTCGGGGTCGATGGCGAACTCCTCGACGATGCGCTTGCCCAGCTCCTCGGCCCGCAGGCGGGCCTCGACCCGGGCCTCGTCGGAGGCGCGGGCCACGGCGTGGTGCTCGTCGAGGGCGGCGGCGGCCTCGCGGCGGCTGGCCGCGGCCCCGGCCAGGCCCTCGCGGCCCGCCTGGAGGGTCGCGGCCAGGCGGTCGCGCTCGGCGGTGGCCGCGGCCAGGGACCGCTCCAGCCTGGCCAGGGCGGCGGCGCCGGCGGTGGCGGCCAGCCCGGCCCGGCGGGCGCCGTCCAGGCGGGCCGCGCGGGCCCGGGCCCGGTGCTCGGACGCCTCGACCTCGGCGGCGGCCTGGGTGCGCAGCTCGGTCAGGCGCTCGTCCAGCAGCCGGCGCCGCTCGCCGACGGCCGCGCCGGCCACCCGGGCGGCGGTGGCGGCCTGCTCGGCCCGGTCGAGGGCGTCGGCCAGGGGCTCGCGCCCTCCGGCCAGCAGCTCGGCGTCCCGCTCGGCCCCGGTCCCGGCGAGCACGCCCTGCTGGGGCGCGGCGGCCAGGTCGGTCCGGGCGGTGGCCAGCCGGGTGACGGTCCGCTCCCGGCCGGTGTCGAGCTCGTGCAGTCGCTCGGCGGCGGTGGCCGCCTCCCCGTCAAGGGCGCGCAGCTCCTTGCCGACCATGGTGGCCCGGTCGTCGAGGCGCCGGACGGCCGCCTGGGCGTCACGCAGGGCCCGGTTGGCCTCGGCCGCCCGTCCCTCGGCGGCCTCCAGCTCCTGCTGGGCGGCCCGCAGCTCGGCCCCGACCCGCTCCAGGGTCGCGGTCGCGGCCGCCTCCGCCTCGGCGGCCTCGTCGGCGGCCCGCCGTGCGGCCAGCCCACTGGCCTCAGGCACCACCCCGCCCTCGACCCGCCCCGCGGCCAGCAGCTCCCCGGCCAGGGTGACCACCCGCCGGTCCGGGTACCGCTCCAGCAGCTCCCGCGCCTGGTCCAGGTCGTCGGCAACCAGCACCCCGGCCAGCAACCCCCGGGCAACGTCCCCGGCAAACCCTGCGGTGGCCACCCGATCCAGCAGCAACGGCTCCCCTGTGGAAACCGCGGCCTCCCCATTGCCCGGGTCGGCTACCCTCCCGGTTCGGGGGCCCGCACCCGGGGTGGGCGGGGCGTCCCAGCGCGGGTCCGGCCCCCGGGGGTGGAGGAGGATGGCGCGGCCGCTGCCGGCGTCGCGGAGGAGGTGGGCGCTGGTGGTGGCGACGGTGGGGCCGGCGACGACGATGGCGTCGGCGTCGGGGCCGAGGGCGGCGGCGACGGCGGCTTCGTAGCCGGGGGTGACCGAGAGGGCGGGGGCGAGGGGGCCGAGGACGCCGTCGCGGCCGGCGCCCTCGAGGAAGGCGAGGGCGTCGCCGCCGGCGGCGCGGGCGGTGGCCTCGACCGCTTCGCGGCGGGCTCGGGCGGCGGCCCGCTCGGCCTCGACCCGGCGTTCGGTGGCGGCCACGTGGCGGGCGGCGGCGGCCAGCTGGTCGCGTTGCTGGTCGGCGGCGCGCCGGTCGGTGTCCCGGGCCGTCTGCTGGGTGGCCAGCTCGGCCCGCTCGGCCCGGAACTGGTCGACCTGGGCGCGCTGCTCGCGGCGGCGGGTCTCGAGGGTGGCCGCCTGGTCGCGCAGTCGCCCGGTCTCGGCCTCCATCTGCTCGATCGTCCGCTCCAGGCCGGTGACCTCGCTGGCCAGGCGGACCTCGCGCTTGTGGACGGCGGCCCGGTCGCGGTCGGCCCTGGCGGTGGCCTGGTCGAAGGCGGCCAGGGCGGCCCTGGCCTGGTTCCGGTGGACGGCGGCCTCGTCGGCCGTGGCCGTGGTGGCGGCCAGGTCGTCCTCGACCCGGCTCAGCTCCTCGGCGACCTCGGCCGCCTCCCGCTCCAGGTCGGCGACGGAACGGCCGTCGGACTCCTCGGCCAGGGCCTCGGCCAGGTGGCGGGCCCGGGCCTCGGCCAGGGCGACCGTTCCCCGCAGGCGCTCGCGGACGGTGGCCAGGCGGTACACGGCCTCTCCGGCCCGGCCGGCCAGCGGCTCCAGCTCGGCCAGCTCGGTCTGGAGGGCCCGTTCGCGGGTCTCGTCGGCGTCGTGGCGCTGTTCCAGCTCGGCCAGGCGGGTGGCGAAGGCGGCCTCCTCGGCGTCGAGGGAGGCCGACCGCTGGCGCAGGGTGGCCAGCTCCCTGGCCCGCAGGGTCAGCCGGACCTCGCGCAGCTCGGCCGCGACCTCGGCCGCCCGGGCGGCGGTCTCGGCCTGCTGCTGGAGCGGCTTGAGCTGGCGTCGTAGCTCCCCGACCAGGTCGGACAGCCTGACCAGGTGCTGCTCCATACCGGCCAGCTTGCGCAGCGCCTTCTCCTTGCGGCGGCGGTGCTTGTAGACGCCCGCCGCCTCCTCGATGGCCGCCCGGCGGTCCTCGGGGCGGCCCTGGAGGACGTCCTCGAGGCGGTTCTGCCCGAGCACGGTGTGGAGCTCGCGGCCGACGCCGGTGTCCGACAGCAGCTCCTGGATGTCGAGCAGCCGGCAGGGGGTGCCGTTGATCGCGTACTCGCTCTCCCCGGAGCGGTACAGCAGCCTGGTGACCGTCACCTCGGTGTACTCGATGGGCAGCAGCCCGGCCGTGTTGTCGATGGTGAGGGCGACCTCGGCCCGGCCCAGGGCGCCGCGGCTGCCCGTGCCGGCGAAGATGACGTCCTGCATCTTGCCGCCGCGCAGCGACTTCGGCCCCTGCTCGCCGAGCACCCAGGCGATGGCGTCGACCACATTGGACTTGCCGGAGCCGTTGGGGCCGACGATGACCGTTATCCCCGGCTCGAAGTCCAGGGTGGTCTTCTCGGCGAACGACTTGAACCCGCGCAGGGTCAGCGACTTCAGGAACACGCGGCTGGCCCGCACCCCCTACTAGCCATTGGGCGCCCGCATGCTAGCACGGGCATCCGACGATCCCGGGGATGTCGGACTGGTCAGGGCAAATGGTTCGGGGCCTCCCGGAGGAGGCCCCGTAGTTGACGAAACCCTGGCTAGGCCAGGGCCGCTTCCTTGGTGGTCGAGGTACGGAACCCCTCGACCTCGCGAAGGGCGAGCTCCTGCTCCGCTACCGCGAGGTGCCGCTCGAGCTCGGCGACACGCGCTTTGAGGGCATTCAGCTCCCGCAGGATCATGTAAGCGGGCGGCTGACCAACGTAGCCCATGAGCGCCTTCGACATCCGGGAAGCTCCTCCCACTGCAGCGGCTTCGGGGTTACCGCTGCGATCTTGTCCGCTGGGCTGGCGCGCCACAAGGGTCGTCCAGCGCCGTGCGGAACGGCCGACGACTGCTTACGGTTTGTTCCCTGGGAGAGGAAGACCCAAAACACGTGCGTGACCCTGCCCAAAGCAGCCGGGCTGAGCAGTTACCGCGTCTGGGCGGTCCCAGAGACCTGATTTCACAAGCGGACTATAACACGTCCGTATGGAGGCGCCAAGCGAGCCCATCGAGACGAAACCGCCAATGCCTAGCGGGCCTCGAACCGCGCGAACTCGCCGGTGGCGGGGCTGCGCTCGCTGTCCAGGGACGCGACCTCGGCCCAGTGCGGGCCCTGGTGGAGGAATGCCTCGAGCAGGTCAAGCCGGTCGGGAGGCCCCTCGGCCTCGACCCGGACCGAGCCGTCGGGCAGGTTCTCGGCGTACCCGGTGAGGCCGAGCTGGCCGGCCTGGCGCTGCACCGCCCAGCGGAACCCCACGCCCTGGACCTCGCCCTTGATCACGGCCTTCAGCCGCACCGGGGAGCTCATCGCTGGATGGTGACCGGGGTGCCGAGCGGCAGCGTCTCGGCCAGGAGGCTGATGGTCTCGTTGTCCATGCGGACACAGCCGTTGGACACCGGCTGGCCGAGCTTCTCCGGATGGTAGGTCCCGTGCAGGGCGATCTGGCCGTCGCCGGTCCCGAAGGTCTGGTGGACCTCGGAGTAGCCGGAGAGGCCGAGGGCCCAGGCGCCGTAGGCGCTGGCCGAGATCTGCGGGGGCCTGAGCTTCACGGTCACGTAGAACCGGCCGGTCGGGGTGGGCGTGCCCGAGGTCCCGACCCCGACCCGGAAGGAGCGGATCTTGCGGCGGCTCCGGAGCAGGCTGGCCGTGCGCGAGGAGAGGTCGACCACGACCTCGTGGGTCACCGGCCGGACCCGGACCTGCTCGCGCTGGACCCAGCCGCTGGAGCCGTTGGGCCGCCGGGGCAGCAGGACCTTGAGCCAGGTGTCCCCGGTGGTGGTGCGCCGGGCCTGGTCGATCAGGAACGGCGTCGGGCTCCCCCATGGCAGCTGCTGGGGGAACACGGCCACGACGTCGCCCTTGCGGGTGGGCCGGGCCCGGACGGTCACGTCCTTGACGGCCAGGGCGACATACGCGGGGGCGTTGCCGAGCTGGAACACGCCCGGTTTCGGGGTCGCCCGGGTCGTCGGGGCGGCCGGCCCGGCCGAGGGGTCGAGCGGGGGCGGGGTTTCGACCGGCGCTGGCCCGCCGCAGCCGGCCAGCGCCAGGACCATCGCGAGCAGGGCGGCGACGGCGGCGAACGCTGGCGAGCGGGCCTTCAGCTCTGACATTTGGGGCAATAGTACGTGGTCTGCCCGCGTTGGATCCGCTCCAGGACCAACGGGGTGCGGCAGCGCCGGCATGGCTGCCCGTCGCGCTGGTACACGCTGAGCTGGGGCTCGTACTCACCCTTGCCGCCGTGCAGGTCCAGCCAGGGGGTCTCCCCCACCGAGACGCCCCGCAGGCGGACGGCCTCCTGGACCACCTCCTGAATGGCCCGGTGGAGCCGCCGCACCTCCTGGGCGGTGAGGCTGTCGGACTCCCGGTCCCAGCGCAGCCCGCCGGCCCACAGGATCTCGTCGGCGTAGACCGGGCCGATGCCGGCGACAAAGGCCGGGTCGGTGAGCAGGGCCCGCAGCTGGGCCGGCCTGGCCCCCAGCCGGGCCCCGAGAGCCTGCCAGGCCAGGGCGTCGGCCAGCGGGTCGATGGCCCCGCGCCAGCGCTCGGCCAGCTCCTCCAGCTCCTGCTGGCCGGCCAGGAACAGCTCGCCCTGGTCGCCGAGGCCGAGGGCCCGCAGGTCGCCGCCGACCGTGAAGCTGAGCACGGCGTCGGTCCGGCGCTCCACCGGGGCGGCGCTGCGCTGCTTGAGCAGGCGCCCGGTGGGGCCGAGGTCGATCACCAGGGCGGCTGTGTCCGGCCCGGCGTCGAGGCCGAGCAGGAGCAGGTTCCCGAGGCGGGCGGTGGTGCCGAGCTTGCTGCCGACGAGCCGGTCGGAGAACTCCCGGCGGTTGCGGTGGCGGCGCACCACCTTGGCCGCCCGCACCTCGACCGTCTTGACCTTCCGGCCGCCGACCTCCTTGTCGAGGTCCTGGCGGAGGGTCTCGACTTCCGGCAACTCGGGCACAGGGATCCTCCGGCGGGCCGCCTCGCCTCGCCCGAGCTCCCCCGGGCCGGACGCCGCGCAGTGTAGCTAGGCGGCCACCTCGTGCGCATGTGAAACGGGGGGTGGCTAGCGGAGGAAGCGGGACCTGCGGCGGTCGGCAAGGATGCGGCCGCCCGTCTGGCAGGTCGGGCAGTAGGAGGTCTCGCGGTCGCCCATCCAGACCGAGCGGATGGTGTCGCCGCAGACGAAGCAGGCGGCCCCGGCCCGGCCGTGGACGGCGAACAGGCGCTCGGAGGCCTTGGGGATGACGACCTCGTCCCCGACCTGCTGGGCCAGGGTCGCCCGGGCCTCGGTGAGGACCCCGACCAGGGCGGCGTGGAGGCGCTCGACGTCGGCTTCGTCCAGGCGTTCGGGCCGGGCGAAGGGCGACATCCGGGCCCGGTGGAGCACGTCGTCGGACCAGGCGTTGCCGACCCCGGCCATGGCCCGCTGGTCGGTGAGCATGCCCTTGAGGGTGTGGCCGCCCTCGGCCAGGATGGCGGCCAGGCGCTCGGTGGTGAAGTCGGGGTCGAGCGGCTCGGGGCCGAGGCCGGCCAGGGGCGGGACCTTCTCGACGTCGTCGACCAGCCACACCGCGGCCCGGCGCTGGGTGCCGCCCTCGGTCATGGAGAGGACCCGGCCGTCGTCGAGCTCGACGGTGAGCACGGCCACCTTGCGTGAGGCCGGCTTGGGCCCAAGCGCCAGGCGCCCCCCGAGCGACAGGTGCATCACCAGGCGCAGGTCGCCCAGCTCCAGCCAGACGTACTTGGCCCGGCGGCCGGCCCCGGTGACGGCCAGCCCGGCCAGGGAGTCGATCGGCGGTTCGAAGGTCTTGAGGGCGGCCACCGAGACCACCCGGACCGCGTGCACTCTGGCCCCGGCCAGCCGGGCCGCCAGGTTCTCGGCCAGGACGTCGAGCTCGGGAAGCTCGGGCACTACTCGCCCGTCGGCGGAGCGGGGGACGCCGGGTCGGCCCGGTCGACGGGCACGATCTCCACCTGGCCGGCGTCGCCAGTGCCGGTGACCATGCGGTCGGCGGCCAGGGACTCGAACGCCTCCCGGGCCGCCTGCTGCTCGGCCTCCTTCTTGGAGCGGCCCTTGCCGCTGCCGTAGGAGGTGCCGGCGACCGAGACGGTGGCCGTGAAGCGCTTGGCGTGGTCGGGGCCCTCCTCCTCGATGGCGTAGGAGGGCATCCCACCGAGGCTCGAGGCGGCCAGCTCCTGGAGCGAGGTCTTGTAGTCGAGCGCGGCCCCGCGCCCGGCCGCCTCCATCACCCGGTGCTCGAACAGCCGGCGCACCAGGGCGCCCGCCCGCGACAGGCCCTTGTCCAGGTAGATGGCCCCGAGCACCGCCTCGAGGGTGTCGGCCAGGATGGAGGACTTGTCCCGCCCGCCCGACAGCTCCTCACCCCGGCCCAGGCGGACGGCGTCGCCGACGCCGAGCTCGCGGGCCACCTCGGCGAGCACGTTCATGTTCACCGTGGCCGCCCGCAGCTTGGCCAGGTGGCCCTCGGGCAGGTCAGGGAAGGCGCGGTAGATGATGTCGGTGACGACCAGGCCGAGGACGGCGTCGCCGAGGAACTCCAGGCGCTCGTTGGTGGGCAGGCCGCCGTTCTCGTACGCGAACGAGCGATGGGTGAAGGCCCAGACGTACAGCTCCTCACCGCCGAAGCGGATGCCGAGGGCCTTCTCGATCGGCTGGCGCTTACTCGACCTCAACGACCTGACGCCCACCGTAGTACCCACAGTTCTGGCAGACGGTGTGCGGCAGCTTGGCCTGCCGGCACTGGGGGCAGGACGCATAGGTCGGCGCGGCCGACTTCCAGTGCGACCGGCGGTGCCGGGTCTTGGCCCGCGGGGTCTTACGCTTGGGGACGGGCATCGTCTTCCTCCTGAACGATCGTGCGCAGGTCGGCCAGGCCGGCCCAGCGGGGGTCGATGGTCTCGGGGTCGCCGTGGCCGCAGTCGGCGGTGTTGCGGTCGGCGCCGCAGGTCGGGCAGAGCCCGGCGCAGTCGGGGCTGTGCAGCGGGAAGGCCGGGAAGCCGAGCACCAGCGCGTCCCTGGCCATGGTGTCGAGCGGGAGGCGGTCGTCGGGCAGCACGGCGTAGCCCTCGTCCTCGTCGTCGCCCGGCTCGAGGGCGAACAGCTCGCGCACCTCGACCTCCAGCTCCTGGTCGAAGTCGCGCAGGCAGCGGACGCAGCGCACCACCGCGGTGGCGCGCACCGTCCCGGTGACCAGCAGGCCCTCGACCACGCTCTCGATCTCGGCGTCGACGGTGACCGGCCGGTCGGGCGGGACCGAGGCGACCGGGGTCGCCAGGTCGTCAAGGGGCGCGCGCACGACCACATGCTTGTGCGCTCCGGGATGGTGGAGCAGCTCGCGGACGTCGATCGCGAGTGCCGGTTGCGTGACGTTGTTGCTCATAAGGAAATGCGATTCTCGAGAGGTGCCGCGCGGGGTGTGTGACGGGCACACAAAAGCGGACGGTGAGGAGCCACCGCAGCGTATCAGGGTAGCAGAAAGGGGACGGGCGGCGCGGGTCAGGCGGGGGGCTGGGCGGTGCGTTCGCGCAGCCTGGTCACCACGAAGTCGGGCACCAGGCCGGTGACGTCGCCGCCGTTGCGGGCGACGTCCTTGACCAGGCTGGAGCTGAGGTACGACCAGGTCGGGTTGGTGGTCATGAACATGGTGTCGACCGCGGCCAGGCGGTAGTTCATCTGCGCCATCTGGAGTTCGTAGTCGAAGTCGGAGACGGCCCGCAGGCCCTTGACGATGGCGGTGACCTCGCGGCGCCGGGCGTAGTCGACCAGCAGGCCGGAGAAGGCGTCGATCTCGACCGAGGCCATGCCGACGGTGGCCTCCTTGAGCATGGCCAGGCGCTCCTCGAGGGTGAACATCGGCTGCTTGGCCGGGTTGATGAGCACGGCCACGATCACCCGGTCGAAGGTCTTGGTCGCCCTCGCCACGATGTCGAGGTGGCCGTTGGTGACCGGGTCGTAGGTGCCGGGGCAGCAGGCGGTCCGCACGGGTCGGGATCTCCTGGGTGGGGGTCGGGCGCTAGGCCAAGGGTACCGGCTCGAAGGTGGCCACGTGCAGGGCGGTGTCGCCGTAGCGGCGGGGCGGGTCGGGGTTCAGGCCGGGCGGCCAGGGCGGGGCCTCGGCGCGGGCGGCCGCCTCGACCACGACCACCGCGCCCGGGTCCAGGGCGGTGCGGGCCAGACGGCCGAGCAGCCCGGCGACCAGGCCGACCCCGGCGGCATAGGGCGGGTCGAGCAGCACCAGGTCGAAGGGCCCGTCCCGCTGGGTCCGGAGGTAGGTCTCGGCCCGGGTCCGCCGAACCCTGACCGTGTCGTTGAGGTCGAGGGCGTCCAGGTTGGCCCGGATGACCGCGACCGCCGGCGCCGCCTGCTCGACCAGCACGGCCGAGGAGGCTCCCCGCGAGACCGCCTCGATCCCCAGCGCCCCCGTCCCCGCGAACAGGTCCAGGACCCTCGCCCCCTCGACCCGCTCCCCCAGCAC
>JASLIH010000546.1 GCA_030152105.1 Actinomycetes bacterium | reverse complement strand
CGGCGGCATGGTGATCTGCGACCGGCCGGTGGTCGAGGTCTGCCCGGTCGAGTGGGCGACCATGAAGGACCGCAGCGTCCTGCAGTGGGACAAGGACGACTGCGCCGCCGTCGGGCTGGTCAAGTTCGACCTGCTCGGCCTGGGGATGCTCACGGCCCTGCACGACACCGTCGACCTGGTCCGTGCCTCCCACGGGGTCGAGGTCGACCTGGCCGAGCTGCCCCAGGAGGCGGCCGTCTACGAGATGCTGTGCGCGGCCGACTCGGTCGGGGTGTTCCAGGTCGAGAGCCGGGCCCAGATGGCCACCCTGCCCCGGCTGGCGCCGCGGGAGTTCTACGACCTGGTGGTCGAGGTGGCGCTGATCCGGCCGGGCCCGATCCAGGGCGGCTCGGTCCACCCCTACATCCGCCGCCGCAACGGCGACGAGGAGGTCACCTACCTGCACCCGCTGCTGGAGCGGTCCCTGGCCAAGACCCTCGGGGTGCCGTTGTTCCAGGAGCAGCTCATGCAGATGGCCGTGGACGTCGCCGGGTTCACCGCCGCCGAGGCCGACCAGCTCCGCCAGGCCATGGGGGCCAAGCGCTCCAGCGAACGCATGGAGCGCCTACGGGGCCGGCTGTACCAGGGCATGGCCGAGCGCGGGATCACCGGCGAGATCGCCGACAGGATCTACGAGAAGCTGGCCGCCTTCGCCAACTTCGGCTTCCCCGAGAGCCACTCGGTGTCGTTCGCCTACCTGGTCTACGCCAGCGCCTGGCTGAAGCTCCACTACCCGGCCGCGTTCCTGGCCGCCCTGCTGAACGCCCAGCCGATGGGCTTCTGGTCGCCCAACACCCTGGTCGCCGACGCCCGCCGCCATGGCGTGGTCGTCCACGGCCCCGACGTCAACCTCTCCGCCGCCACCGCGACCCTGGAGCCGGCGAAGGACGGGGAGCGGGCGGAGGAGACCGGATCCCTGGCCGGCTGGGAGCCCCTCGGGGTGGCGGGCGGGTGGGCGGTGCGGTTGGGGCTTGGGTATGTGCGGTCGTTGGGGGAGGAGCTGGCTGAGCGGGTGGCGGAGGGGCGGCCGTACGCGTCCATGGCGGATCTGGTGCGGCGGACGGGGGTGGGGGAGGGGCAGGTGGAGGCGCTGGCCACCGCGGGGGCGTTCGGGTCGCTGGGGCTGGAGCGGCGGGCGGCGTTGTGGGCGGCCGGGGCGGTCGCCCAGGCAAGGGCGGACCGGTTGCCGGGGACGGCGGTGGGGGCTGAGGCGCCCCGGCTGCCGGGGATGAGCCCGGTCGAGCTGGGCGCGGCCGACCTGTGGGCGACCGGGTTGTCGAGCGACAGCCACCCGGTGCAGTTCGCCCGCGAACGGCTGGACGAGCTCGGCGCGGTCGCCGCCGAGGGGCTGGCGGTGGTCCCGCCCGGCAGCAGGGTCCTGGTCGGCGGGGTGGTGACCCACCGACAGCGCCCGGCGACGGCCAGCGGGACCACCTTCCTGAACATCGAGGACGAGACCGGGCTGATCAACGTGATCTGCTCCAAGGGCGTCTGGGCCCGCTACAAGCGGGTCGGCCGGAGCGCCGCCGCCCTGCTCGTCAGGGGGCGGCTGGAGCGGGTCGAGGGCGTGATCAACGTGATCGCCGACCAGCTCCGGCCCCTGCCGCTGGCCGCCTCCACCCGCTCCCGCGACTTCCGGTGACGGGCCGTGCCTGGCGTTTGTGCGGGACCTCGACCGGATAGCAGGTGAACGACCGAAAGGAGGTCGCGATGGACCGCGACGACACTGGGATGTCCGACCGCAGTGACGAGGCACGGCAAGGCGACACCGGCATGATCGGCAGCGAGTCCGAGGAGCCGGGCCCGGGTCGCGACACCGCGCTGACCGACCCCGACCCGGTCGCGGCCAGCACCGACCAGCCTCTCGGCACCGTCGCCATGTCCGAGGGCGAGCCGCTGCGCACCCGGCTCGGCTCCCATGTCGAGGGCGCCGGGGAGATCGGCGACGACGTGACCGCCGCCGAGGAGGGCGCCACCCGGGAGACCCCCGCCGACGACCGCCCCGGCTACGAGCGCGAGCGCTCGGCCGCCGACCCCGACCTCGCCGCCGAGCCGGTCGTGGACCAGGGGGCCTACGAGCGCGAGCCGGTCCTCCAGGACGGCGTCTTCGACCAGGAGGCCGACCAGGCCAGGCGCCCCTCGGACGGCGTCTAACCAGAACCGACCAGGCGAACCCCTACCCGCGCTCGGGGCGGTTGAGGGTGTGGCGGAGGGCGGCTTCCAGCTCGGGGAACCGGAACTGGAAGCCGGTCTCCAGCAGCCGGACCGGGTGGGCGCGCTGGCTGACGAACAGGAACTCGTCGGCGGTCTCGCCGAGGACCAGTCTCGGGCCGAACTCGGGGATGGGCAGGAGGGCCGGGCGGTGAAGGACGCGGGCCAGGGTGGTGGTGAACTCGGCGTTGGTGACGGGGTTGGGGGCGACGTTGTTCACCGGGCCGTCGAGCTCGTCGTGGGTCAGGGCGTGGACGTACGCGCCGACGATGTCGTCGAGCGAGGTCCAGCTCAGCCACTGGCGGCCTGAGCCGAGCCGGCCGCCGAGCCCCAGCCGGAACATCAGGGCCTGCTTGGGCAGGCCGCCCCCGGCGGTGTCCTGGACGGGGCCGGTGCGCAGGTGGACGACCCGCAGCCCGGCCTCCCTGGCCGGGTCGGCGGCCGCCTCCCACTGCCGGCACAGGCCGGCCAGGAACCCGCTCCCGCCGCTGCTCGCCTCGGTCAGCACCTCGTCGCCCCGGTCGCCGTAGAACCCGACCCCCGACGCGCACAGCAGCACCCGCGGCCCCCCGGACCCTACGGC
The DNA here is from genome assembly GCA_030152105.1 of Actinomycetes bacterium. The sequence continues at coordinate 2,713 of JASLIH010000546.1, read as the reverse complement.
CAGGTCGGCCATGGTGCGGGCGACCAGGGCGGTGCCCTCGACCCGGCTGGAGAGCAGCTCCCGCTTGGTCCTGGCCGTCCAGCGGAGCTGCTCGCCGAGGTTCCTGGCCGCCAGATGGACGACCGCGTCCGCCTTGGTCAGGGCGTCGGGGTCGAGCTGGCCGGCCATCGGGTCCCACTGGACCTGGTCGGCCCCGGTGGGCTCGGAGCGGGTCAGGCGCAGCACCTGATGGCCCTCGGCCCGCAGGCGCCGCGTCAGGGCCGTGCCGATCAGGCCGGACGCACCGGTCACCGCCACCAGCATTCGCTTGCCTCCTTGGACCGGACATCCCGACGAACAGACCTTCGCGGCCGACCGGCCGGCGGTTGCCGCTAGGGCTTGGGTTCCCGAGGCGCGGCGTCGGGCGGCTGGAGCGCGCCCCGGTCGCCGGGCTCGGCGTTGGCCCTGCCGGTGCCGTTGCCGCCGGACAGGAGGTTGCGGGCCATCTGGAGGCCGGCCACGCCCTGGCTGAGGGCGGCGGCCAGCGCCTCGGACAGGCCCTGGGCGCCGTTGAGGACGATCATCTGGTCGACCGACGCGAACGGCTTGGCCGCGGCCTCGACGATCGCCGGCCACTTCTCGGCCAGCTGCTGGCCGATGACGGCGTCCTGGTTCTCGGCCAGGGCGTCGGCCCTGGCCTTGATCGCCTCGGCCTCGGCCATGCCCCTGGCCTGGACGGCCTCGCCCTCGGCCCGGCCCTTGGCCGCGGTCGCGGCCGCCTCGGCCTCGCCGATGAGCCGAGTCGACTCGGAGCGGGCGATGGCGTCGACCCTGACCCGCTCGGCCTCGGCGACCGCCTCCAGCCGGACCCGCTCGGCCGACGCCTGGGCGTGCAGCTCGACCTCCTGGCGCTCGGCCTCGGCCCCGGAGATGCGGGCGTCGCGGGCCGCCTTGGCCAGGGTGACCGACTCATAGGCCTTGGCGTCGGCCGGCTTGCGGATGGTGGCCTGGAGGCGCTGCTCCTCGCGCTGGGCCTCCAGCTCGGCCACCTTGGTCTCCTCGACGACCACGTGCTGGCGGGCCGAGGCGTCGGCCAGCGGCCCGGCCTGCTTGGCCTGGGCGGAGGCCTTGTCGATCTCGGCCTGGTAGCCGGCCTGCTTGATCATGCTCTCGCGCCTGGCCTCGGCCTTGAGGGCGTCGGCGCCCTGCTCGGCGGTGGTCGCCTCCCGGTCGGCGTGGGCCTGGGCGATACGCGCCTCCCGGGCCACGGCGGCCGCGTGGGGCAGGGCCAGGTTCCGGATGTAGCCGGTCGGGTCGTGGATCTCCTGCACCTGGAGGGAGTCGACGATCAGGCCGAGCTTCTCCATCTCCGACCCCGACGACTGGCGGGTCAGCGAGGTCAGCTTCTCCCGGTCCCGGATCATCTCCTCGACCGTCATGTTGCCGACGATGGCTCGCAGATGGCCGGCGAACACGTTGTGCACCCGGGCGTCCATCTGCTGCTGCTGGTCGAGGAAGCGGCGGGCGGCGTTGGCGATCGAGACGTAGTCGTCGCCGACCTTGAAGATGACCACGCCCTGGATGCCGAGCGGGATGCCCTGGTGGGTCACGCACTCGATCGACAGCGGGGCCTCGCGCAGGTCGAGCGACAGCCGCCGGACCGTCTGGATGCCCGGCAGGACCAGCGTGCCCTTGCCGGTGACGATACGGAAGCCCATGCTCTCGCCGGCCCCCTCGGGCGACGAGTGCTCGCGCAGGCCGGAGATGACCAGGGCCTCGTTGGGCTCGGCGACCCGCCACATGAGCTTGAAGATCGCGAACAGGACGACCAGGCCGACGACGACGCCTCCGGCCAGGATCAGGGGGTCCATTGCGCAGCCTTTCGACGCAGCCCTACATCGGGCTGACCACGACGGTTCGTGGCGGGAAGTACTCGATCACGACCACGCGGGTGCCGGTCGAGATGGTGTCCTTGGTGTCGGCGGCGTAGGCGTTGAAGGCCTCGCTGCCGCCACGGATGGGGATCATGACCTCGCCGACCCGCTCGGGGCCGATGGTGCCCGTGACCCGGCCGACCTTCCCGATCACCTGCTGGTCGGCCAACCGGATCCCGTTCCCCTGTGTCTCGTCGGGCCGCTTCCCGTCATCGGTATCTTGCCGCATCTTGGCCTTCCGGTGTGAAGGTTCGCGACCCGGCCGCCGGCTCGGGAGGCGGGCCGGCGGCCACCCGGTCGCGACCGCTCTCCTTGGCCGCGTACAGGCCGGTGTCGGCCCGCCGGACCAGGCATTCCCAGCCGTCGTCGGCCCCGGTGGCCACCCCGACGCTGGTCGTCACGGTCAGCGGCCCCTCAGCCAGCGGCACCGGCGCGGCCGCGATGGCCAGCCGGGTCCGCTCGCCCACGGCCGCCGCCTCGGCCGGGCCGGTGCCCGGCAGCAGGACCAGGAACTCCTCGCCGCCCCAGCGGCCGGGCACGTCGCCGGGGCGGGCGACCTCGCCGAGGCGGGTCGCCACCACCCGCAGGACCTGCTCGCCGGCGGCGTGGCCGCGGGTGTCGTTGACCTGCTTGAACCGGTCGATGTCGCACAGCAGGACCGAGAGCGGGTCGCCGGTCGCGGCCAGCCGCTGGAGCTGCTCCTCCAGGTGGCGCCGGTTGCGCAGGCCGGTGAGGCGTCGGTGCGGCTGGCCAGCTCCAGCTCGGCGTTGCGGAGCCGCAGCTCGTCCTGGAGGGCCTTG
>JASLIH010000563.1 GCA_030152105.1 Actinomycetes bacterium | reverse complement strand
GGCGGTGGTGACGGTGTCTCCCACCCGGACCTGGCGCACGTCCTTGACGCCCGGGATGAGGTAGCCGACCTCCCCGGCCTGGAGCTCGGCGGTGGGGACGGCCTCGGGAGCGAACACGCCGACCTCCTCGGCCTCCGAGGTGTGCCCGGCCGCCATCATCCGCACCCGGTCGTTCTTGGACAGGCGCCCGTCGACCATCCGCACGTACGCGATCACGCCCCGGTAGGAGTCGTAGAGCGAGTCGAACACCAGCGCCCGGGCCGGGGCCTCGGGGTCGCCGGTGGGCGGCGGCACCCGCCGGACGATGGCCTCCAGCAGGTCGGGCACGCCCTCGCCGGTCTTGGCTGAGACCCGCAGCATCTCGGACGCCGGCGCGCCCAGGACCTGCTCGATCTCACGGGCGACCCGGTCCGGCTGGGCGGCCGGCAGGTCGATCTTGTTGATCACCGGGATGATCGTCAGGTCGGCCTCGACGGCCAGGTAGAGGTTGGCCAGCGTCTGGGCCTCGATCCCCTGGGCGGCGTCGACCAGCAGCACGGCCCCCTCACAGGCGGCCAGGGCCCGCGACACCTCATAGGTGAAGTCGACGTGGCCGGGGGTGTCGATCAGGTTGAGGACGTACTCGCGGCCGTCGGCCGCGGCATGGCCCAGCCGCACCGCCTGGGCCTTGATGGTGATGCCACGTTCGCGCTCCAGGTCCATCTTGTCGAGGTACTGGGCGCGCATGTTGCGCTCACTCACGGCGTGGGTGAGATCGAGCAGTCGGTCGGCCAGGGTGGACTTCCCATGGTCGATGTGGGCAATGATGCAGAAGTTGCGCAGGCGTGAAAGGTCAGTCGGCATGACCAGCCCATCCTAGCCGCCCCCCGCTGCCCGCTGGTCGTCGTTGAGCCCGGGCAACCCGCTGTGCTAGCCTCGCCCGGTTCCCCGTGAATTCGTGAATTCAGTGCAGGAGTGCCCTTTCTTGGCGAACATCAAGTCGCAGATCAAGCGGAACCGGCAGAACGAGCAGGCCCGCCTCCGCAACAAGTCGGTCCGTTCGGCCCTGAAGACCTACGCCCGCCGCGTCCGCGAGAGCGTCGCCGCCGGCGACCAGGACGCCGCCGAGTCCGCCCTCCGCCGCGCCACGCGCGCCTACGACCGCGCCGCCAGCAAGGGCGTCATCCACAAGAACAACGCCGCCAACCACAAGGCCCGCCTGGCCCGCTCGGTCAACCAGCAGGGCCAGTAGCCACCTCACCTTCCCCCTTCGGGGACTTGGCGGCTGGGACAGGTCCTCGGGCGTCTGAGGGTGGGCAAGGTCGCCAGCTGTTCTGGCGCGCTCGCGCTCACGCCGTCGTGGCAGCGCTAGCGGGAGCTCCCCGCTGGGGCGCCGGCACCGGCGAGGCGGGCGATCAGGAGCTCGAGCAGGAGCCGCGGCGACGAGGTGCCGTTGCGGATGTGGGCATCGGCCTCGGCGATCAGGTCGAGGGCGCGATGCAGGTCCCCCGGCCGGAAACGACGCAGCTGCCGGCGGGCGCGATCGACCTGCCAGTCCCGGACTCCCCCACCGAGCAGACTCGCGACCTGCGCCTTGGGCAGCTCGGGCTGGTCGGCGACCCGCAGCAGCAGGCGGAGTTGACTGGCGATGAAGCCGAGCAGCCGGATCGGGTCCTCCCCCTGGTCGATCAGCGCGTCCAGCCGGTCGAGGGCCGTTGCCGCATCGGCCGCGAACACCGCGTCGGTCAGCTCGAAGATCCCCCGGTCCGCCGTCTGGGCCAGGAACTCGGTGACATGGCCGGCGGTCAGCACCGTCGGTGGAGGAACCGCCACGTGCAGCTTGGCCACGGAACCGGCCAGCTCCCGGAGGTCCTGCCCGACCGTGTCGACCAGCGCCGCCACCGCCGCCTCGTCGGCCTGGCGCCCCAGCCGCCGCACCTCGGCCCGCAGCCAGCTCGACCGCTCGGACGGCCGCAACTTGGCCACCAGCACCGTCGCAGCGTCCCGCTGTACCTCCTTGAAGAACTTCGCCTGCCGCCCCGGAGCGCCCGCCCGCAATACCACCGCCGTCGCCGCGGCCGGGTCGCCCGCCAGCGCCAGCACCGCCTCCCGGGCGGTCGCATCCAGCCCGTCCGCCTCCTGGACCACCACGACCCGCCCCCCACCGAACAGCGAAGCCGTCGCCAACCCCATCGCGAACCCGTCGGGCAGCCCCCCGCCCCGAACCTCCTCCACCGACGTCCCGGGCCCGAGCCGCTCGCTGGCGACCGCCACGGCACCCGCCACCGCGCGCTCCGCCAACAGCTCCTCCTCCCCGAGAACGAGCGTCACCGGAACCGACCCAGGTCGAGCAGCCATGCCCGCATGCTACCCCGCCCCCCAGTCACCGGATCCGCCCCCACGACATCGACGGATCCGGCCACTCCCGTCAGCGCGGTCGGCCCCCTCGCCGTTAGGAGCTGTGCCCGGAGTCGTAGGCGGCGACCAGGCGTTTGGGGGCGGTCTGGCGCCATGCCTCGACGATGAGCTCGCGGACCTCAGCGGGGTCGACCGTCGCCAGCTGGATGCTGACCCAGCCGTGGCGGCCGACATAGGCCGGGATGCCGAACGTCTCCGGGGCGGCGGACACCAGGGCGGCCTGCTCCTGCCTGGTCGCCTTGACGCTGGCCTCCTGGCCGTCATCGGACATGGCGGCGAACATCCTGTCCCGGACCCGGAAGGTCGGGTGGCCCCAGGTCTCGCGCTCCTCCGCCTCTGGCAGTGACCGCACCACCTGGCGGAGCTCGTCGGCGGTGATCATCTCGTCCCTTGACCGTCCTCTCGACGTCGGTCGGCAGCTCGGCACGGCGGGGCAAGTATGGCGAACGCCGCCGACGGGCGACCGCCAGCATCCCGAGGAGGACCACCCCGACCGGCGCGGCCCGGGCCGGGCCGGCGAGGGCGACCGACCCACCGGGCAGGCCCGCGGCCCAGCGGGCGACCGCGATCAGCGCGAGGAGGAACGGGTCGGCCAGGCGGCAGGCGAGGTTCGCGGCCCACGGCGCGACCGGTGCGGTGGCGGCGGCGACCACGCCCAGGAGCATCGGGCCGCCCGCGAGCGGCAGGCCGAGGAGGTTGGCCGGCAGACCGGCCAGCGAGACGGAGCCGAAGGTCAGGGCGAGCGCCGGCACCGCGGTCGCCTGCGCCCCGAGGGTCATGCCGACTCCCTTTCTGATGCGCTCCGGCACCCGGTCCGGCAGTGCGCTGGCTGTGGCCGGGCCGAGCCAGAGCACGCCGGCAGTGGCCACCACCGAGAGCTGGAACCCCAGGGCTCCGGCGAGACTCGGGTCGGCCAGCAGCAGCACGACGACGGCGAGGGAGAGGGCCCGCCGGCCTCCCGGGCCGCGCCCGGTGGCGACGCCGAGCAGCACCAGGCCGGCCATCACCCCGGCCCGGAGCACGCTCGGCTCCCACCGGGTGACGACGACCAGCACCACGACCAAGAGGATTCCGACCACGGCCAGTCCTCGACGGCCCACGCCGGCAGCCCCGGCCAGCCAGAGCCCGGCGGCCAGGACGACCGCCAGGTTGGCGCCGCTGACCGCCATGAGATGGGTCAGCCCGGCCGCACGGAAGTCCCGCTCCAGCTCCGCCGGGAGCAGCGACGTGTCACCGAGGGCCATGCCGATGAGCAGCCCGGCCCGTTCCGGCGTCAAGCTCGCCAGCGCCCGGCTCCTCGCCGCGTCCCGAACCCGCTCGCTGATCCGCAGCGCCGCACCACCCGGCGGCGCGCGCCCCTCGATGATGGGATTCCGGAGCACCACCGGCGGCTGCCGCCCCAGCGAATCGCTCCACCGCGCCTCCCCGACCGACGCCCGAACCCGCAACCGTTCCCCAACCGCCAACCGCCCCTCCGCCCCACCCCGGGGGGTCACAGACCCAGCGGATCTGGGAGAGCCAGTCGGCCCCGAGGGACCCGGAGATGCGGCCGACCCCCAGGGACCTGGCAGGGCGGCGGGGTCCGAGGGGCGGACGGGGTTGGCGGTGGGCGTACCGCCTGATGGTTGAGACGGGGGGAGACGGCCGCGGGGCACGATCATCCCGGCGCGCTCGCGGGTCCGGTAGGTCCTGCCGTTGCGGTGGACCTCGTTGACTGTGAGGACGACCCATTGGCCGCCGTAGCGGACCTGGTGTGGGTCCTCCGCGACGGTGGCGGTGACCTCGACTCGCGCAGGCTGGCGGGCCCCGCTGAGGAGGACCCCATCGCTGACCGCCGTCGCCCGCATGGCGGCGGCCGCCCCGCCGGAAGCCAGCAGGGTGCTGAACACGAGCACTCCGACCACGGCGGTACTGCTGCCGCGCTCGTCTCGGAGTCGCGAGACGCTGCCCGCCCCCAGGCACGCCATGGCCAGGCAGAAGGCCGCGACGACCCAGGCCGCCGCCACGGCGAACCGGATACCGAGCAGCACACCGGTCGCGGTGGCCGCCGCCATCGCCACGCCATCGACGTCTGGGTCGGCGTTGCGGTCACAGCCGGGAGGGCCGGACCTGCCGCCGAAGCTCGGAGGTCCCGTGGGCCGGTGATCGGCACCGGGCGGGAGTCGGCCCCGAGGAGCGGGGTGATCGGACCGAGGCAGTGAGGACCCGAACGCTGAGGGCGGCGCCCATCCGCCGACCTCGGAGGGCGACGCTGAACGGCCGAACCCGGAGGGCGACGGGCTCGGTCTGCGACCCTCTCGACCCGGCGGTGGTGGCGGGGCGGGGGTCATGTGACGGTGACCAGGTCTTTGAGCTGGTCGAAGCGGCGCTGGCCGATGCCTGGGACCTCGAGGAGCTCGTCGACGGTGGTGAAGGGGTGGGCGGAGCGATAGGTGATGATGCGATTGGCGGTGACCTCGCCGACACCGGGGAGCGTGTCGAGCTGCTCGAGCGTGGCGGTGTTGAGGTCGAGCGGCGCGGACGGGGTGGCGCCGGAACTGCCTGGGGTCACGGCGGGGTCGGGCGAGGGTGCGGGGTCGCCGGGGGCGGGGACTCGGATCTGCTCGCCGTCGGTGAGCTTGCGGGCGAGGTTGATCGCGTTGAGGTCGGCGCCGGAGGTCACGCCACCGGCGGCTCGGATGGCGTCCTGGACGCGGCTGCCGGCGGGGAGGCGGACGAGACCGGGGCGGCGGACCCGTCCGGCCACGTGGACGGCCACCTCGTCAGACGGTGCGGTCGTCGATGACGTGTCCGGCGCGGCTCTGGGCAGGGTCTGGTCCGATGGGGCGACCGCTTCCTGACCGGTCGTCGTCCCGGCCAGGCGTGGGGTGGCCCGGGCCCAGACGAACCCGCCGCCGACCAGCGCGGCCAGGGCGAGCAGCGCGATCGCGACCCGCTGGCGTCCGGCACCGGCGAGCAGCGCGCGTACCCGGGAACCGAGGCCGTCGGGCGGCAGGACGAACGGCGGCGGCTGGGGCATGACACTCCTTCGGGTTGGCGTCGCCGCCGAAGAACCTAGCGACGTCGCTCGCTGCCCGGTTCGCGCTATCCACACCCCCGCCGGCCGGTGGGGCCGGTGGCGAGCCGCCTGCCCCGCTCGCCCAAGCCCGCGTGTTCCTCTTGACACCGGGTAACGACCGCATCAGGATTACGTTGAAATCTAGATAATGGAGTTATCCCGAATGGCCACAAGGCTCAGCCGATCCCAGCGGCAGGAACAGACCCGCGCCCAGCTCCTCGATGCGGCGCTGCGCGTCTTTCTCCGGCGGGGATTCCATGGGGCGTCGCTGGACGAGATCGCGGAGGAGGCCGGGTACACGACCGGGGCGGTGTACTCGAACTTCAAGGGCAAGGACGACCTGTTCCTGGCCGTGCTGGAGGCCGAGGCCCATCGGCGGTTCCCCTTGCACAGCGTGCTGATGCTGGACGCCTCCTCGATCGAGGAGGGGCTGCGGGCCAGCGCCCGCGAGATGGCCCAGTACGCCCGGGAGCACCCGGGGTGGACAGGCGTGTACGTGGAGTTCTGGACCCACGCGTCGCGGCGGCCCGAGCTCCGGGCGAAGGTCGCCGCGCAGCACGAGCGGCTGCTGGCCACGGTGGGCGGGCTGGTCGCGGAGTGGGCCAGTCGCTGGGGGGTGGAGTTCACACTGCCGGCCCGGGAGGTCGTCCGTGGGGTCTACGCGATCAGCCGAGGCCTTGGGCTGGAGGCGCTGCTGGCCGACGACACAGGGACGCTGGACCCGTTCGAGGACATGTTCCTGGCCTATGTGATGGGCCTGATCAGGGCGCGACCCGGCACGGGGGCGCCCGGAGAGGGGCGGCTCCCATGACCGCGACCACCTCGACCACGACCTCGTCCAGTCCGGCGGACCGGCTGCGGGCCCTGGCCGGTGACCAGCTGGCCCGGGACGGCTGGTCGCGCGACCGGTTGCTCGAGCTCCAGGGCGAGCGACTGGGGGCGCTGGTCGCCCACGCCGTGGCCGCCTCGCCCTACTACCGGGAGGTGCTCGGGCCGGACGCGGCCTCCGGCGACGTGCCGCTGCGGGAGCTGCCGACGCTGTCCAAGACGACGATGATGGACAACTTCGACCGGATCGTCACCGACCGCCGGCTTCGCCGGGCGGACCTGGAGGCGCACCTGTCCGCGCCCGCCGCCGACCGGCCGTACCTGGGGCGGTACAAGGTGTTCACCACCGCCGGGACCACCGGGGTACGCGGGCTGTTCGTGGAGGACGTCGACGAGTTCGCCGTCTGGATCGGGACCTGCCTGCGGGGCCTGGCCAGCTGGGGTCTGGGGCCGGCGACCCGGCTGGCCGGGATCGGCTCCCCCAGCCCGCGCCACATCACCAACCAGGTGTACGCCGTGCTGCTGGCCGGGCAGCCCAGCGCCGCCCCGCGGCTGGCCGTGACCACCCCGCTGCCCGAGGTGGTGGCCGCCCTGAACGCCTTCCAGCCCGAGGCCCTGACCGCCTACCCATCGGTGGCGGCCGCGCTGGCCGAGGAGCAGCTCCAGGGCCGGCTGCGGATCGCGCCGACGGTGGTCGGCACCAGCTCGGAGGTGCAGACGGCCGACATGCGCCAGCGCATGGCCGACGCCTGGGGGCTGGAGCCGGTCGACTTCTACGGGACCACCGAGGCGCTGATCCCCGCGGCCGGCCGCCCAGGCCAGACTGGCATGGACATTCTGGAGGACCTGGTGGTGCTCGAGGTCGTGGACGACCGGGACCGTCCGGTGCCACCCGGCGTCCCTGGGCAGAAGGTGCTGCTGACCAGCCTGGTCAGCCGGGTCCAGCCGCTGATCCGCTACGAGCTGACCGACTCGGTCACCCTGGCTGGCGGGCCCAATCCGCTCGGCCTGCCGTACGCCCGCATCGCCGCCGTGGACGGGCGCAGCGACGACGTCGTCACCCTGCCGGCGGCCGGCGGCGGCCGGGTCGCGGTCCACCCGTTCCGGCTCCAGGCACCGTTCTCCAAGCTGCTGGAGGTCCGCCAGTACCAGGTCGTCCACGACCCCGACGGCCTGCACGTCGCGGTCGCGCTGCGCGACTCGGCCCCGCCCGACATCCCGGCCCGGGTCAAGGACGCCCTGGCCCGAGAGCTCCGCGACGCCGGCGCGGTCCCGCCACCGATCGAGGTCACCGTCGTTCCCGGGATCGACCGCGACCCCGGCCATGGGGCCAAGTTCAAGCTCATCAAGAGCACCGTGGGCCGCCCCTGAGCGCGACCCGCAGCTGTCGGGTCCCCGCTCAGCGACCCGTGACCAGGTTCACCAGTTTGGGGGGGACGACCACGACCCGGGCGACCTGGCGGTCGCCGAGGGCGGCGCGGACCCGCTCGGAGGCCAGGGCCAGGTCGCGCAGCTCGTCCTCGGTGGCGTCGGGGGCGACCTCGACCCGGTCCCGGACCTTGCCGTCGACCTGGACCACGCAGGTGACCCGCTCGGCCCGGACCAGGCCGGCGTCGAAGGCGGGCCAGCTCGCCTGATGGACCGAGCTCGAGCTGCCCAGGACCCGCCACAGCTCCTCGGTCACGAACGGGGCCAGCGGGGCCAGCAGCAGGACCAGCCGCTCGGCGGCGTCGCGCCGCTGGGCGGGGCTGCCCCGGCCCGCCCGAACGGCGTCGGCCAGTCCGTTGGACAGCACCATCAGCTTGGAGATGGCGGTGTTGAAGCGGAACCGCTCCAGGTCGTCGGTGACCCCCGCGGTGGTCCGGTGGGCCAGCCGGGCCAGCTCCGGGTCCTCGGGCCAGCCGAGCTCGCCGTCCGGGGGCTCGGCCACGGCCGCGTGGACCGTCCGCCAGACCCGCTGGACCCAGCGGGCCATGCCCTCGGGCGACACGTCGGCCCAGTCGACGTCGTCCTCGAACGGGCCGGCGAACAGCATGGTCAGGCGGGCAACGTCGGCGCCGTGGTCGTCGATGATCTCCGACGGCTCGACCAGGTTGCCGCGCGACTTGGACATGGCGGCCCCGTGCATCACCACCATGCCCTGGTTCAGCAGTGAGGTGAACGGCTCGGTGAAGCCGACCATGCCCAGGTCGTACAGCACCTTGGTGAAGAAGCGGGCGTACAGCAGGTGCAGGATGGCGTGCTCGATGCCTCCGGTGTACTGGTGCACCGGCATCCAGGCGGCCACCCGGTCGGGGTCGAAGGGACGCTCGGGGTCCAGCCCCGGGTAGCGCAGGAAGTACCACGAGGAGTCGACGAAGGTGTCCATCGTGTCGGTCTCGCGCCGGGCCGGGCCGCCGCAACGCGGGCAGTCGACGTTGACCCAGGCCTCGGAGGTGGCCAGGGGCGACCGGCCCTTGGGCCGGAAGTCGGTGATGTCGTCGGGCAGGAGCACCGGCAGCTGGTCGTCCGGCACCGGCACCTCGCCGCAGGCCGGGCAGTGCACGATCGGGATCGGGCAGCCCCAGTAGCGCTGGCGCGACAGCAGCCAGTCGCGCAGGCGGAAGTTGACCGCCGGGCCGCCCAGGCCGCGGGCCTCCAGGTCGGCGGTGATCCGGGGGATGCCCTCCTCGGTGGCGGGCAGGCCGTCGTAGCCGTCGGAGTTGACCAGCACGCCCTCGTGGCTCATGGCCTCGGTCAGGGTCGAGCCGTCCAGCGGCTCCTCCCCCGCTGGCTGGACCACCACCCGCACCGGCAGGTTGTACTTGCGGGCGAACTCGAGGTCGCGCTGGTCGTGGGCGGGCACGGCCATGATGGCGCCGGTGCCGTACTCCCTGAGCACGTAGTCGGCGGCCCAGATCGGGATCAGCTCGCCGTTGACCGGGTTGACGGCGTGCGCCCCCAGGAACACGCCCTCCTTGTCCCGCTCGGTCGAGAGCCGCTCGATCTCGGTCTCGCGGCCGACCCGCTCCACGAAGGCCCGGAACTCGGCCTCCCGCTCGGTCCCGGCGACCAGCCGCTCGGCCAGCGGGTGCTCGGGGGCGAGCACGAAGAACGTGGCCCCGAACAGCGTGTCCGGCCGGGTCGTGAAGACCCGCACCGTCTCGCCGGTCTCGGCCACCTGGAAGTCGACGTCGGCCCCGGTCGAGCGCCCGATCCAGTTGCGCTGCTGGGTCAGGACCTTGTCGCTCCAGTTCAGGCTCTCCATGTCGTCCAGCAGCCGCTGGGCGTAGTCGGTGATCTTGAAGAACCACTGGGTCAGCTCGCGCTTCTCGACCAGGGCGTCGCAGCGCTCGCAGTGGCCGTTGATCACCTGCTCGTTGGCCAGCACCGTCTGGTCGTTGGGGCACCAGTTGACCGGGGAGGCCTTGCGGTAGGCCAGCCCCTGCTCGAAGAAGCGCAGGAACAGCCACTGGGTCCAGCGGTAGTAGTCCGGGTCGCAGGTGTTGAGGGCCCGCGACCAGTCGAACGACACCCCGAGACGGTGGAAGGTGGCCCGCTGGGTGTCGATGTTCTGGTAGGTCCAGGGCTTGGGGTGGACCCCCCGCCGGATGGCCGCGTTCTCGGCCGGCAGGCCGAAGGCGTCCCAGCCGATCGGGTGCAGCACGTTGTAGCCCTGCATCCGCTTCAGCCGGGCGATGACGTCGCCGCCCGAGAACGCCTCCAGGTGACCCATGTGCAGGTCGCCCGAGGGGTAGGGGAACATGTCAAGGGCGTAGAAGCGGGGCCGGGTGGTGTCGCTCTCGTCGGCCCGGTAGAGCGCCAGCTCCTCCCAGGCCGCCACCCACTTGGGCTCCACCTGCTGGGGCTCGTACCGCTCGGCGTCCACAGGAAATCTCCTCAAAAGGCTGTAGGGGCATGCTGAACGGGGCCTTCCGGCCACCTCCGACAAGGATAACAGCAGGCCACCAGCCCGTTTGCCGCCGCGTTGGGGACTCGTTGGGGCAGCCGGGCAGTTTGTCCACTGGACAGCCGGACCCGTCGAGTGCAAAAGTCCCGCCCATACTGTCGAAGTGGAACGAGCCGGACGTAGCACGCTCGGTGGCAGCGGGCGCGTCCTCCGCCGACATGCCACCAGAGGGGAGGCAGAGTGGTAACCGCTCGCAAGCAGGTCGGTGCCTCGAACACCTATGGCGCCCTACGAAACTGGCAACCGCCCCGGTCGTCCTATGACCAGCTCCGTCAGGCTGGCCAGCAGGCGACGCCCGGCGACCTGGAGGTTCTGCTGCGCACCACCGAGGTGGCGCGCAGACTCCAGGTGAGCGCCCGCACGGTCCTGGCCTGGGCCCAGGCGGGTAAGCTGCCGAGCATCCTGACACCGGGTGGCCACCGTCGCTATCCAGCGCAGGGCGTGGAGCAGGTGCTTCAGACCATGACCGCCGCCGGCGAGCCTCGCACCACTCAAGGGCCCAGCCGCTGACCGAACGACACCAAGCGGGCCGGTCCTGTCTGATGGGGCCGGCCCGCTGTTCTTTGCGATAATCCTGGTTCGCGGCCGAGGGCGTGGAGGTGATGATGGCGGCCGAGTTCGCCCTTCCGAGGACAGCGGCGTGGGTCTGGCACGGCGAGCCCAGGTCGATCTTCGGCCTCG
>JASLIH010000515.1 GCA_030152105.1 Actinomycetes bacterium | reverse complement strand
GCGGCACTGGTCGACGCGCTGGTCGGCGGCGGGCGGCGGGTGGTGGTCACGGGGAGCGCCGACGAGCGGGCGCTGACGGCGATGGTCGCCGGGAGGCGGCGGGCCGGGGTGGTCGACCTTGGGGGAAAGGCCGACCTGCGGGAGCTGGCCGGGATCCTCGGCGGGGCCGAGGTGGTGGTGGTCGGCAACACCGGGCCGGCCCACCTGGCGGCGGCGGTCGGAGTGCCGGTGGTGTCGCTGTTCTCGCCGGTGGTGCCGGCCGTGCGGTGGCGGCCCTGGGGAGTGCCGCAGGTACTGCTCGGGGACCAGACGGCCGGATGTGCCGGGTCGCGGGCGCGGGTCTGCCCGGTGCCGGGGCATCCGTGCATGGATGGGGTCCCGGTGGACGAGGTCGTGGCCGCGGTCGAACGGCTGGCGCCGCTCCCGCAGCCGCCGGAGGAGTCCGGCCGGAGGGGTGCCCCGGTCGATCAGGGGGTGGTGGGGTGAGAGTGCTGCTGTGGCATGTGCATGGGTCCTGGACGACCGCGTTCGTGCAGGGGCGGCACGAGTACCTGATCCCGGTGACGCCGGATCGTGGGGCCGACGGGCTGGGGCGGGCCCGGACCTGGTCGTGGCCGGCGTCGGCGGTGGAGATCACCAAGGACGAGGCGGCCGAGGCGGAGGTCGACGTGGTGATCCTGCAGCAGCCGCAGGAGCTCGGAGGCCTAGGCCAGGAGTGGCTGGGCGGGCGGCGACCCGGCCGGGAGGTGCCCGCGGTCTACCTGGAACACAACGCGCCTCAGGGGCGGGTCAACGAGCTGCGCCATGTTGCGGCCGACCGGGACGACCTCGTGGTGGTCCACGTCACCCACTTCAACGAGCTGTTCTGGGACTGCGGGAGCACGCCCACGCGGGTGATCGAGCACGGGATCGTCGACCCGGGCGAGCGCTACAGCGGGGAGATCCCGGCGGCCGCGGTGGTGGTAAACGAGGCCGGGCGGCGGGGGCGGGTGACCGGGACCGATCTGCTGGGGCGGCTGGGGACGGCAGTGCCGCTCGACCTGTTCGGGATGCGGTCGGCGGGGCTGGCCGGGGTGCCGGGGGTGCGGTCGGTGGCCGACCTGGACCAGGAGCGGCTCCACGGCGAGATGGCCAGGCGGCGGCTGTACCTGCACCCGGTGCGGTGGACCTCGCTCGGGCTGTCGCTGCTGGAGGCCATGCACCTGGGGATGCCGGTGGTGGCCCTGGCCACCACCGAGGTCGTCGAGGCGGTCCCGCCCGAGGCCGGGGTGATCTCGACCCGGGTCGAGGTGCTCGCCGACACGGCCAGGCGGCTGGTCGCCGACCCCGAGCAGGCCCGGCTGATGGGCAAGGCCGCCCGGGCGGCCGCCACCGCCCGCTATGGGCTGGAGCGGTTCCTCGGCGACTGGGACGCCCTGCTGGAGGAGGTGGTGAGCGGATGAGGATCGCCATGGTGAGCGAGCACGCCAGCCCTCTGGCCGTGCTCGGCGGGGCCGACGCCGGCGGGCAGAACGTGCACGTGGCCGCGCTCTCGGCCGCGCTGGCCAGGCTCGGTGCCGAGGTGGTGGTCCACACCCGGCGCGACGACCCGGGGCTGGCGCCGAGGGTGGAGGCGGCGCCCGGGGTGACCATCGAGCACGTCGACGCCGGGCCGGCCGAGCCGATCCCCAAGGACGACCTGGTGCCGCACATGGACGAGTTCACCCACCGGCTGCGGGGGTCGTTCCGGGACGACCCGCCGGACGTGGTCCACGGCCACTTCTGGATGTCGGGGCGGGCGGCGCTGGCCGCCGCCCGGCCACTGGGGATCCCGGTGGTCCAGACCTTCCACGCCCTCGGGGTGGTCAAGCGACGGCACCAGGGGTCGAGGGACACCAGCCCGCCAACCCGGCTGCGGGAGGAGGCGACCCTGGCCAGGGACGCCGACCGGATCGTCGCCACCTGCTCGGACGAGGTCTTCGAGCTGGTCAGGATGGGCGCCGACCTGCGGCGGGTCACCGTCGTGCCGTGCGGGGTCGACCTGGAGCTGTTCCGGCCCGACGGGCCGGCGGCGCCGCGGCCATCGGTCGGCTTCCGGCTCCTGGTGGTCAGCCGGATGGTCGAGCGCAAGGGCATCGGCAACGTGATCACCGCCATGGCCAGGCTCCCCCAGGCCGAGCTGGTCGTGGCCGGCGGGCCGCCGGTCGAGGAGCTGGCCGGGGACCCGGAGGCGAGGCGGCTGACCGCCCTGGCCGAGCGGCTCGGGGTCGCCAGGCGGGTCCGGCTGCTCGGGCGGGTCGGGCGGGCCGACCTGCCCGCCCTCTACCGCTCGGCCGACCTGGTGGTGAACGTGCCCTGGTACGAGCCGTTCGGGATCGTGCCCCTGGAGGCGATGGCCTGCGGTGTGCCGGTGGTCGCCTCGGCGGTCGGGGGCCTGGTCGACACCGTGGTCGACGGCGTCACCGGCGTCCACGTCCCACCCCGGCGACCGGGACTGGTGACGGCGGCGGTCGCCGGGCTGCTGGCCGACCCCGAGCGCCGCGCCGCCCTTGGCGCCGCCGGCGCCCGCCGGGCCCGGCGCCGCTACGGCTGGGACCGGATCGCCCGCAACACCCTCGAGGTCTACGCCGGCCTCCCCGCCGGCCAGCTCGCCGCCATCAACCCCCTGTGGACAACCGCCAGCAGCTCTCCTTCCGGCCGACTACGCTCCCCCACCGGTGGCCCAGGCCCGGGACCAGGTCGCTGGAGCGCGCCCCGATGACCCGGGGACCGCTGGTTGTGGTGGGGGATGCGCTGCTCGACCGGGACCTGGAGGGACGGGCCGGGCGGCTGGCTCCCGACACGCCCGTGCCGGTGGTCGACGACCCGACCGAGCGGCGCCGGCCGGGAGGGGCGGCGCTGGCCGCGACCCTGGCCGCGCGGCTCGACGCCCGGGCGGTGGTCCTGGTCACGGCCCTGGCCGGCGACGAGGCGGGGACGGCCCTGCGGGAGCTGCTGGAGCTGGCCGGGGTCGAGGTGGTCGACCTGGAGCTGGCCGGGAGGACGCCGGAGAAGATCCGGGTGCGGGCCAACGGGCACTCGCTGCTGCGGCTGGACCGGGCCACCCGGCCGGGCGGGGTCGGCCCTCTCGGCCCGGCCGGCCGGCGCGCCCTGGCCGGGGCCGGGGCGGTGCTGGTGGCCGACTACGGGCGGGGCGTGGCCGGCGAGCCGGGCGTGCGGGCCGCCCTGGCCGGCCTGCCCCGCCGGCGGCCGCTGGTCTGGGACCCCCATCCGCGCGGCCCGGCGCCCGTCCCGGGGGCTCGCCTGGCCACCCCGAACCGCGCCGAGGCGGCCGGCTTCGTCCCCGAGGTCGACGGCGATGACCTGGCCGCGGTGACGGCCCGGGCCCGGCAGCTGGCCGAGCGGTGGGTTGCCGCCGGGATCGCAGTCACCCTCGGCCCCCGGGGCGCACTGCTGGTCGAGAGCGCCGGCGCCCCCATGGTCATGCCCGCCACCCCCGCCCCCGGCGGCGACCCCTGCGGCGCCGGCGACCGGTTCGCGGCCACCGCCGCCGGCCTTCTCGCCGACGGCGCCCTCCCCTCGGAGGCGGTCGCCGCCGCCGTCGCCGCCGCCGCCGCTTTCGTCACCACCGGCGGCGCCACCAGCATCCGCCTCGGGGAGGCCAGCCCATCCACGGATGTGGGGGGTTCGGTTGTCCACAGCCCCCCGGACAGCTCACCGATGGCCCGGGCGCTGGGGATGATCGGGGCAGTGCGGGCCGGAGGTGGGACCGTGGTGGCCACCGGGGGGTGCTTCGACCTGCTGCATGCCGGGCATGTGGCGACCCTGCGGGCGGCGCGGGCGCTCGGGGACTGTCTGGTAGTGTGTCTGAACTCCGACGACTCGGTACGCTGGCTCAAGGGCCTGGAACGTCCCCTGGTTCCAGAGGCGGACCGGGTCGCGGTGCTGGAGGCGCTCGGCTGCGTGGACGCGGTCGTGCCTTTCGACGAGCGGACCCCAGAGGCAGTCCTGCAGCGGCTGCGGCCGGACGTGTTCGCCAAGGGCGGTGACTACGCCCTGGCCGACCTCCCCGAGGCCGCCCTGCTGGCCACCTGGGGCGGCCAGGCCGTCGTCCTCCCCTACCTCGAAGGCCGCTCGACCACGCAGTTGATGAAGGAGGTCGTCCGACGTGACAGCCACTGACGGGACGGAGCGGGACCGACGGCCAGGCACGGTCCTGGTGACGGGGGGCGCATCCGGCCTCGGGGCGGCCATCGCCCTGGCCGTGCAGGCGGCCGGAGGCCGGCCGTACGTACTCGACCTGGTCGCCCCGCCCTTCGAGGTCGACCACCAGCTGGTCGACCTGGCCGACCGGAGCGCCGCCGCGGCCGCCGTCGACGCCGCCGCGGAACGGCTCGGCCGGCTCGACGGCGTCGTGACCGCCGCCGGCGTGGACGCCTGCGGCCCCTTGGACAGCGTCCCGGCCGACGCCTGGGAGCGGGTCGTGGCCGTCAACCTCCTGGGCACGGCCGCGGTCGTCCGGGCCGCCCTCCCCCACCTGGAGCGCACCAACGGCAAGGTGGTCACGGTGGCCTCGACCCTCGGCCTTCGCGCGCTGCCCGACGCCACCGCCTACTGCGCCAGCAAGTTCGGCGTGGTCGGCTTCACCCGGGCCCTGGCCGCTGAGACGGCCGGCCGGGTCGGGGTCACCCTGCTGATCCCGGGGGGCATGCACACGGCGTTCTTCGACGGCCGCCCTGAGCAGTACAAGCCGGCGGCGGACGCCAAGCTGAACCGGCCCGAGGACGTCGCCCAGGCCGTTTTGTTCGCCCTCTGCCAGCCGCCCGGGTGCGAGGCCAGGGAGCTGATGGTGAGCCCGTCCACGGAGTCGTCGTGGCCGTGAGCCCGGCTCTGCGCGAGGCGCCCCAGCCGCGCCCGGCTGTCGTCGTGCTGCGCGCCCTCGGGCTGGGCGACCTGCTCACCGCGGTCCCGGCCCTGCGGGCCCTGGCCGACGCCTTCCCTCGCCACCCGCGCCTGCTGGCCGCCCCGGCCGTG
>JASLIH010000508.1 GCA_030152105.1 Actinomycetes bacterium | reverse complement strand
AGCCGGACAACGGCTACAAGGGCTGGTTCCAGTTCGGCCCCCACGGCGACCTGGTCGGCCAGCGCACCAGCCAGGTCGGGGTCGAGGCGGCGAGCGCGGGCAGCGCCAAGGTCGAGAAGCTGGCCGAGTACGGCAAGGTCGACCTGAAGAGCGGCCTGGTCCCGGCCCAGGTCAGCGGGCAGGTCAGCCTGGCCCCGGGCGTCGCGTCGCGCCCGGCGGTGGCGGTGGCCCTCAACGGGGTGGTCGCCGGGGTGTCGGAGACGTTCCGGGAGGAGCGCGACGCCCAGGGCAGCCAGCCGAAGGGGCCGCCGGACAAGTTCTCCGCCGTCGCCCTTGACACCCTGTTCAAGGCGGGGGCCAACAAGCTGGAGCTGTTCGTGATCGACGACTCGGGCGGCAAGGTTCGACTCCGGCCGCTCACGGTGAGCTGAGGGGACCGGCTGGTGACCAGCGACATCGACGAGGCGAAGGCGGGACCGGCGCCCGGGGAGACTGACGACCAGCGCCGGCGCTGGCTCGACCGCCTGCACCTGTGGGCGCTGGTCGAGGTGTTCGTGCTGAGCGGCTTCGCCATCGCCCAGCCGCTGCTCGACGTCACCGGCAAGAGCCCCGACTTCTTCCTGTTCCGCCGGGCCGACCGGCTCGACATCGTGGCCCTGGTCCTCGGGGTGACGCTGCTGCCGGCCCTGTTCATCTGGGGCTTCGAGGTCGCGGTGGGGATCGTCTCGGAGAGGGTCAGGCGCCTTGTGCACCTGGCCGCCGTCGCCGGGCTGTTCAGCCTGCTGGCCATCCAGGTGGCCAAGAAGCTGACCGACCTGCGCGGCCCCCAGGTGGTGGCGATCGCCCTGGTCGCCGGCGTGGCCGCGGGCGCGCTGTACGCCAGGACGTCGTGGCTGCGGCTGTGGCTGCGCTACCTGGCCCCCGCGCCGCTGGTGTTCGCCCTGGTCTTCCTGCTCATGTCACCCACCTCCAAGCTGGTGCTGCCGGCGCGGACCGAGGCCTCCACCGGCCAGACCCCGGCGGCCACCGCCGCCGGCAAGCAGCCGCCGGTGGTGATGATCTTTTTCGACGAGTTCCCGCTCAAGTCCCTGCTGGACTCCAAGGGCCAGATCGACAAGCGGGTCTACCCCAACTTCGCCAAGCTGGCCGGCCAGTCCACCTGGTACCGCAACGCCACCGGGGTGTCCGGGTTCACCCCCTGGGCGATGCCGGCCATGCTGACCGGCCGCTACCCGGCCAAGGTCAAGGCCCCCTCCTACACCGAGTACCCCGACAACATGCTCACGCTGTTCGGCAAGTACTACGACCTGAACGCCTACGAGACCATCAGCCAGCTCTGCCCACCCAGCGAGTGCCACTCGACCGCCGGCAACCTGGACCGGGTCGGGCTGCGGGCCCTGGTCGGGGACTCGGCCCGGGTCTACAAGGAGATCGTCTCGCCCTACGACACCGCCGTCGACCCGGGCACCTTCATCGACCAGACGGCCGCCGAGGAGTCCGCGCCCAAGGACGGCAAGCCGCTGGACCCGCAGTTCCGCTTCAACCAGCTGCGGCTCAACCAGCCGTCGCGCTTCAACGACTTCCTGGCCGGGCTCAAGCCGGGCAACCGGCCGACCATGAACTTCCTGCACATCCTGCTGCCGCACGCGCCCTGGCGGTACCTGCCCTCGGGCAACGAGTACAACTACAAGACCTTCGGGCGGGCCTTCAAGAGCGACCAGACCCCGGCCCCGATCGTCGAGCTGGCCCACGAGCGGCACCTGCTCCAGCTGGCCTACACCGACGGGCTGGTCGGCCAGGTGATCGACAAGCTCAAGGCCCAGGGCATGTGGGACAAGTCGCTGGTGGTCATGGGGGCCGACCACGGCGAGGGCTGGGTCCCTGGCGAGAAGCCCCGCAGCCTGGGCAAGACCAACGCCTCCGACCTGATGTGGGTGCCGATGATCATCAAGGCCCCCGGCCAGGACAACGGCGTGGTCGACGACCGCAACTGGGAGCAGGTGGACATTCTCCCGACCGTGGCCGACCTGGCCGGCATCACGGTGCCGTGGACGATGGACGGCGCCTCCCAGACCGGCAAGCCCACCCGCACCCGCACCGACAAGTGGTGGTACGACATCCCCGGGCACCGCGAGACCCGGCCGGGCCCGCCCAACTGGTCGCTGGTGCTCAAGGGCACGACCGACTCGCTGGTCAGGGCGAGCGATGGCGTCCGCGGCCTGTACCGCTTCGGGGCCTTCGCCGACCTCGTCTACCGCGACCCCACCGCGGTCGGCGCGATCAACCCCGACCAGGAGGCCACCGCCACCCTTGACGACTTCAAGCAGTACGGGCAGATCAAGCCCACGTCGGGGGAGATCCCGGCGCTGGTGTCGGGCAAGCTCACCTCGCCGCTGCCCCCGGCCGCCAGCACCGTCCTGGTGGCGGTCAACGGCAAGATCGGCGGCGAGTCCAAGCTGTTCCCCGAACGTCCCGGCGAGCCGGCGGCCAAGTTCGCCGTGATCACCCCCGACACCCTGTGGAAGCCCGGCGACGGCCGCCGCCAGCTCCGGGTCTATGTGGTCGACCGGAGCGGCGGCGGGCCGCGCCTGGTGCCGGTCAGCCTGACGGACGAGTAGCCGACGACCTGGCCGGGGCGGCCGGCGCCGCCTCGGCCTGCTCGGCGCCAAGGCCGGTCAGGGACCGGACCCGCAGCTCCTCGAACATCTCCTCCGAGGCCGGCTCCCTGGACAGCATGGTGCCGAGCCAGGCGGCCGCGAACCCCAGCGGGATCGAGACGATGCCCGGGTTCTCCAGGGGGAACAGCGGCTCGGAGCCCTTGAATATCAGGCCCTTGGGCCCCATGACGTTGGGCCCGATCACCACCAGCAGCAGCGAGCCGAACAGCCCGACCAGGATGCCGGTGACCGCTCCGCTGGTGGTGAACCGCTTCCAGTAGAGCGAGAACAGGATCGTCGGCAGGTTGGCGCTGGCGGCCACGGCGAAGGCCAGCCCGACCAGGAAGGCGACGTTCTGCCCGCGGGCGAAGGAGGCCAGCACGATCGCGATGGCCCCGATGACCAGGGCGGTGATCCGGGCCACCCGGACCTCGGCCTGCTCGTCGCGCTCCTGGCCCCGGCGCATCACGTTGGCGTAGAAGTCGTGGGCGAAGCTGGAGGACGCGGTGATCGTCAGCCCGGCCACCACGGCCAGGATGGTCGCGAAGGCCACGGCGGCGATGAAGGCCAGGAACAGGTCGCCTCCAAAGCTGCCCTCGCCCCCGCCGATCACCTGGGCCAGCAGCGGCCCGGCCATGTTCCCTGCCTTGTCGGCCTTGGTGATGGCCTCGTGGCCGACCAGGGCGGCAGCCCCGAAGCCGAGGAAGGTGGTCAGGATGTAGAAGCCGCCGATGATGCCGATGGCCCAGATCACGCTCTTGCGGGCCGCGTGGGCGGTGGGCACGGTGTAGAACCGGATCAGGATGTGGGGCAGCCCGGCCGTGCCCAGCACCAGGGCCAGCCCGAGCGAGACCAGCTCGATGGTGCTGGTGAAGCGCAGCCCCGGGGCCAGGAAGGCGTCGCCCTTGCCGCTGGCCGTGGCCGCGTCGGCGAACATCTTGTTCATCGAGAAGCCGAACTTGGCCAGCACCAGGAACGACAGCAGTAACGTCCCGGCCATCAGCAGGACCGCCTTGACGATCTGCACCCAGGTGGTCCCGATCATCCCCCCGAAGGTGACGTACACGATCATCAGCACCCCGACCCCGGCGATGGCCAGGATCGCCGCCGCGTCCCCCTCCAGGCCCAGCAGGAGCTTGACCAGGGCGCCGGCCCCCACCATCTGGGCGATCAGGTAGACGATCGAGACCCCGACCGTCGACAGCGCGGCCGCCGAGCGCACCGGGCGCTGCCGCATCCGGTAGGCGAGCACGTCGGCCATCGTGTACTTGCCGGAGTTGCGCAGCAGCTCGGCGACCAGGATGAGCACGGTCAGGTAGGCGACCAGCCAGCCCACCGAGTACAGGAAGCCGTCGTAGCCGAACAGCGAGATCAGCCCGGCAATGCCGAGGAAGCTCGCCGCCGACATGTAGTCACCGGAGATGGCGACGCCGTTCTGCCAGCCGGTGATGCGGCGCCCCGCGGAGTAGAAGTCGGCCGCGGTCTTGGTCTGGCGCGACGCCCAGATGGTGATGCCGAGGGTGAGGATCACGAACAGCACGAACAGGCTCAGGGAGAGGGTCTGGTGGCTCACTCGGACACCTCCTTGTCCTTGATCTGCTGCCTGAGGAGCTTCTCGCGCAGGTCGGTGGCCAGCGGGTCGATCCGGGTGGCGGCCCAGCGCGAGTACACCCAGGCGACCACGAAGGCCATCAGGAACTGGGAGAGGGCGAACAGGTAGCCGAAGGTGAACTGCCCGAACAGCTTGGTCCCCATCAGGCCAGGGGAGGTGCCGGCGAGCACGTTGAGGCTCATGTAGTAGACGAGGAAGAAGGCGGTGGCCGGCCAGACGAAGCGCCGGTGGCGGCGCTCCAGCTCGACCATCTCCGGGTCCTTGCCGACGACTTCGGTGGCTGTCACCGCCTCTTCCCTGGTCAGGCGGCCGGTGGTCATCGACCTCGACGGCTCGCGAGGGTAGTTCGCCATGTGCCCTCCTAAACTCGAGAGCGCCCCACCGTTGGGCGCATCGGCACCAGCACGAGCGCTGAACGCCCTACCCGGCGACCACGCGAAGTATGCGTAGATCCGCGCCCAGGTGCGGTCTTCAGGGCCCCGGCTCAAGACGGCGCGCCGGATGCCGATGGAGGCGGCGTGACCCGAGCGGGGACGAGGCGGCGGGGGCGGGCCAAGGGGCCGCCCCTGTGGACGCTTGCCGCCGCGCTGGTGGTCATCGCGATGGCCTCCTTCACCGGCGCCACCCGGGTCGGGGGCGAGGTCGCGCGGCTTGAGCGGGCCGAGCGGCTGTCGTTCCTGCTCGAGGCGCGCGCGTACGAGCAGGCGGCGCTCGACTCGAGGACCACCTCGAGCGGGGCCCCGGACGACGCCGCGGCCCGGCGCGCCGCCGCCGTCCGCCAGGAGCTCACCGCCGCCCTGGCCGAGCTGGCCGCCCTGCTCCCCGGCGACTCGGCCGTGACCCGGGTCCGGGCCGCCGCCGTCGACTGGCAGGCCGCCCTCGACACCAAGCTCCAGCTGCTGGCCTCGGGCGACCTGGTGGCCGCCAACCGGGTCGACCGCGCCCAGGTCGCCCCGGGCTTCGAACGGCTGACCGCCGCGCTGAGCACCACCGCGGCCGACTCGAGCAGGGCGGCCAGCGCCGCCCAGGGCCGCTCCAAGGCCGGGTCGCTGGCCGTGGTGGCCGCGGCCACGCTCCTGTCCCTGGTCCTGCTCTGGCGGGTCGAGCGGGCCCGGTCCCGGCAGCGGGCCGTCGAGGCCAGGGCTCAGGAGGACCGCGGCCGGCTGGTCAACAAGATCCTGACGGTGGCCGAGCGCCAGCGCAGCGGCATGGCCGCCGAGCTGCACGACGGGCCCATCCAGGGGCTGACCCGGCTCGGGCTGTCCCTGGACCGGGGCCAGCTCCGGCTGCGGCGCGGCCAGCTGGAGGAGGGCCGGCGGCTGCTCACCGACGCCCAGGCCGCGCTGTCCGGGGAGGTCCAGTCGCTGCGGCGGATCATGGCCACCCTGCGGCCGCCCGTGCTGGAGGAGCGCGGCCTGGTCAGC
>JASLIH010000497.1 GCA_030152105.1 Actinomycetes bacterium | reverse complement strand
CGGGATCGACGCCATGTGGGCCGACGACCTCCACCACGCCCTCCACGTCGCGCTCACCGGCGAGACCTCCGGCTGGTACGAGGGCTTCACCAATCTCTCGTCGGTGGCCAAGGTCCTGGAGACGGGCTGGGTGTTCACCGGCCAGTACTCGTCGCACATGGACCGCCGCCACGGCCGCGACCCGGCCGGGCTGGGCGGGGAGCGGTTCGTGGTCTGCACCCAGAACCACGACCAGGTCGGCAACCGCGCCTTCGGCGAGCGGCTGGCCGCCCTGGTCGGCCCCGACCTGGACGCCGTGGCCAGTGTGCTGGTCGCCTGCTCGCCGTTCCTGCCCCTGCTGTTCCAGGGCCAGGAGTGGGGCGAGACGCGCCCGTTCCTCTACTTCACCGACCACGAGCCCGGGCTGGCCGCCTCGGTCCTCAAGGGCCGCCGGGAGGAGTTCGCCGCCTTCGGCTGGGACGAGGCGCCCGACCCCAACGCCCCGGCCGCCTTCGAGCGGTCCAAGCTCGACTGGTCCCGGGCCGGCGGGGAGACGCTGGAGCTGTGGACGACGCTGCTGCGGCTGCGCCGCGAGGTGCCGGCGCTCGGCAACTGCCGCCGCGACCTGACCGCCGCCCGGGTCGACCCCGAGCGCCGGCTGGTCGTCCTGGAACGGGGCGACCCCTCGGGGTCGCGGGCGGTGGTGGCCGCCAACCTGGGCGAAGGGTCCCAGCATGTCCCCGTCGACACAGGTAAGCTGCGGCTCCGGGTCGCGACCCGCCCGTGTTTGCCCAGCGGCGACCTTTCTGGTGCGAGCGCAGCGGTATGGACGACTTGACTGGTTTGACGGCGCCCTAGCGGGCCGCGGTACAACTGCCCCGGCATGGGGGGGCGATCGGAAGGAGCGCGAGTGGCCAGAACGGAGATCGAGCGGCTGGGTCTCGGTCGTCTCGAGCGGCTGGACCTCAAGTCGTTCTGGGGCGAGCAGCTCCCCGACCTGACCCCTTGGTTCCTCCAGAACATCGACCTGCTGAGCGAGACCCTCGGGATCGACATCACGCCGCTGGAGCGCGAGATCAACGTCGACACCGGCGCCTTCAACGTCCTCGGGTCCGACGCCAACGGGCGGCCCATCGTGATCGAGAACCGCCTCGAGGCCACCGACCACAACCAGCTCGGCCAGATGATCGTCCATGCCTCGGGGCTGGACGCGGCCGTGGTGATCTGGGTCGCGCCCCGGTTCCACGAGGAGTTCCGGCGCGGCCTCGACTGGCTCAACGACCGCACCGACACCAAGGTCGACTTCTTCGGGGTCGAGATCGGCCTGGTCCGGATCGGCCGCTCGCTGCCCGCGCCCGTGCTCGACGTGGTCGTGCAGCCCCGAGACTGGCGCAAGGGTGGCCGCCGCTCGGTCCGCCTGCCG
Organism: Actinomycetes bacterium; assembly: GCA_030152105.1. The sequence continues at coordinate 9,151 of JASLIH010000497.1, read as the reverse complement.
GTGGGCACACCCCTTCCCGGACCCCTGTCCTCCTACGCCGGCGACCAGGGCCCGCCCCTCTCCGGCCTGGCCGAGGCGGCCCAGGTGCCGCAACAGCCGCTGCCGACGCGCGCCCCGCCGCCGTCGCCACGTGGCCAGCACGAGCCGCCGCCGTCCAGGGAGCCGCCGGCGCCGGCGGCGCCGGACACCCCTTCCTCTGTGGCCGGACCCTCCCTGAGCCAGGCGCCCTCGCCGCCACCACCGCCTTCGCCGTCCTTCGAGCCGGACCTGAGCGGGCGGCACCTGCCGGCCTCGCCGCCGCCGATGGCCTCCGAGCAGGCCGGCGGGCTCCAGCCGGTCGAGCTGCGGCACCGCTTCTTCGAGTCGATGTTCGACTCGGTGGCCATCCGCCGCCCCGGCTTCCGCATCCCCAAGTTCGGCTACGAGAACTGGGTCGGGTTCGCGGCCGGGCCGTTCGGCTTCTACGACGTCGCCTTCACCGCCAACGGCGCCGTCCGGGCCGGGGTCTACCTCGACATGCAGGAGCGCACGGCCACCAAGCGGCTGTTCGACGACCTGTTCGCCGAGCGCCTGGCCATCGAGACGGCGGTCGGCCGCATCCTGTCGTGGGAACGCCTGGACGACCGGCGCGCCTCCCGGATCGTCGACTACCGCGAGGTCCGCGACCTGGACAGCCTCCAGGAGCGGCGGGACCTGGCCGACTGGGCCGCCGAGACCGTGGTCAAGCTGATGGAGGCGCTCGACGACCGGCTCCGCTCCACCGCCCAGGTGCTCCTGTCCCGGGTCCAGGGCGGCGTCTAGCGGCGCCCGGCAGTGACCGAGCTCGACCCGCTCGACCCGCTGGACCTGGAGCGGCTGGAGGCCGCGGCCCGGGCCCGGCTCGACCCGCCGGTCTACGACTACATCGCCGGTGGGGCCGACGCCGAGCACACCGTCGCCGGCAACCTGGCCGCCTGGTCACGCCTGGCCCTGCGGCCCCACGTGCTCCGGGACGTGGCCAAGGTGTCGACGGCGACCACGCTGCTCGGCAGCGAGGTGCCGGTCCCGCTGCTGGTCGCGCCCATGGCCTACCACCGCATGGCCGACCCCGAGGGTGAGGCCGCCTCGGCCGCCGGGGCGGCCGCCGCCGGCGCCCCCTACGTGCTCTCGACCCAGGCCACCATGTCGGTCGAGGAGGTGGCCCTGGCCGCCCCCGACGCCGTCCGCTGGTTCCAGGTCTATGTGGTCCGCGACCGGGGCTGGACCGCCGAGCTGGTCGCGCGGGCGGCCGCCGCCGGCTACCGGGCCCTGGTCCTGACCGTCGACGTGCCCCTGCTCGGCAACCGGCTCCGCGACCTGCGCAACAACTTCCGGCTGCCCACCGGCCTCAAGCCGGCCAACGCCCCGCCGGCCGGGGCGGCCCGCCAGCGGGAGCTGGCGGTCGACGTGCTCGCCCAGGCCGGCCAGTTCGACCCCGGCCTGACCCCGGAGACGATCGGCTGGCTGGCCGAGCGGTCCGGCCTGCCGGTGGTGGTCAAGGGGGTCCTGCGGGGCGACGACGCGGTCGCCTGCCTGGACGCCGGGGCGGCCGGGGTGGTGGTGTCCAATCATGGCGGCCGCCAGCTCGACACCGTTGTCGCCACCGCCGACGCGCTGGCCGAGGTGGTCGCGGCGGTGGCGGACCGGGCCGAGGTGTACGTGGACGGCGGGGTCCGCCGGGGCACCGACGTGGTCAAGGCCCTGGCCCTGGGAGCGCGGGCCGTGCTGGTCGGCCGCCCGGTGCTGTGGGGCCTGGCCGTCGGCGGGGCGGCCGGGGTGGAGGGGGTCCTGTCGGGGCTGGCCGGCGAGCTGCGGCTGGCCATGGCGCTGTGCGGAGCGGTCACGGTGGAGCAGCTCACCCCCGACCTGATCGCCCGGCCCGCCGGCTGACCCGGGCTACCCGGGGCACGCGGCCCGCCTCAGCGTGGCTGTCACACCCCGCGGGTAGTGTGTCACCGGTGATCATTGTATGGTGGTGTTCGACTCAGGAGGGCTTGGGTGCATCCACTTCTGCTCAACGAGCTGGCCGCCGCGCGGATCGAGGAGCTTCGCCGGGAGGCGGCGCGGGAGCGGGTGGCGCTCCCGCTGCTACGGCCGTCGCCGGTCGCGAGGGTGGCGCGGCGCTCGCTGCACGCGTTCGGGTACCTGCTCGTCGGGGCCGGCCTGCGGCTGGCCACGGCGGCCGAGCGGCAAGGGCACGCCGGCCGGAGCCTTGGGTGAGGCGCCCGGCCGACTTCCAGGCGCGGGAGCCCGGGCGGACGACCTACCTCGACGGGGTCCGGGTGGCCGCCCCGATCGGGGTCGCGGCCCTCGCCTTCGGCGTGTCGTTCGGGGTCCTGGCCCGCGCGGCCGACATGGGCTCGGTCGCCCCGGTGGTGATGTCGGTGACCACCTTCGCCGGGTCGGCCCAGTTCGCCGTGGCCTCGATCCTCGGCGCCGGCGGGGGCCTCGTGACGGCCATTGTCGCCGCCGTCCTGCTCAACCTCCGCTACGGCCCGATCGGCCTGTCCGCGGCCACGACCCTGGAGGGCCCATGGTGGCGTCGGGCGCTCACGGCCCAGCTGATCGTCGACGAGTCCTGGGCGATCGCCCAGCGCGACGACGGCCGCCTGGACCGGCACCTGCTGGTCGGGGCGGGGCTGCTCCTGTTCGTGTCCTGGACCACCGGCACCGTCATCGGCACCTTCGCCGGCGACCTGGTCGCCGACCCCGAGTCGCTCGGCCTCGACGCCGCGTTCCCGGCCCTGTTCCTGGCGCTGCTGTGGTCCCAGGCCCGTGAGCGCTCGCGCCTCCTGGCCGCCCTCGGCGGCGCCGCCATCGCCCTGGTCCTGATGCCCTTCACCGGGCCCGGGATCCCGATCGTGGCCGCCAGCCTGGCCTGCCTGATCGGCGTGAGGAAGCCGTCATGAGCGCCGTCTGGATCAGTGTGATCGTGGTCGGCCTGGCCACCATGGCCATCAAGGCCGCCGGCCCCCTCCTGCTCGCCCGCCGCACCCCGCCACCCCGCGCCCAGGCCGCCCTCGAGCACCTCGCCCCGGCCCTCCTGGCCGCTCTGGTCGTCACCCAGGCCCTCGGTGGCGACAACGGCGGCTTCACCGTCGACGCCCGCCTCGCCGGCCTGGCCGCCGGAGCCGCCGCCCTCCTGCTGCGCGCCCCCCTGCTGGTGGTCATCACCGCCGCCGCCGTCACCGCCGCCCTGGTCCGTGTGGTCGGCTGATGGCCCGGTCGCCGTAACGCTACCGTGATGACGTCGAGCCATATTCGCTGACGACGACGGCACGAGCGAGGGGGCGAGGGTGGCCAGCGAAGCCCGTGAGGTGGCGGCGAGGTCGGCCGTGACCCGGCTGGCTTGGGCCCTGTGCCTGCTCACGGTCGCCATCGCCGTTGTCAGCGTGCCCTTGGCCGCCCTCAACGGCGAGAACCTGATCGAGCTGGTCGCCAACCACCACGCCATCGGGATTCTGGACGCGCTGGTCCTGGCGCCCATCGGGGCGCTGATCGTGGTAGGCGACCGGCGCCACCTGCTGGCCTGGCTCCTCCTGGTGGACGGCCTGGTGCTGGCCGTCTTCAACTTCACCCAGCAGTACGCGCCCCTCGCCCTCGGCCTCACCCCACAGGGGCTGTCGCTGCCCGGAGGGGAACTGGCCAGCTGGCTGAGCAGCTGGACCAACGTGCCCGGCATCGTCATCGGCGTCGTGTTCCTGGTGCTGCTGTTCCCCGACGGGCGGTTGCCGTCGCGGCGCTGGTGGCCGCTCGGCCTGGCCGGCGTCGTGGCCCTGGTCGTGCCGACAGTGGTCCTGGCGGTCGGCTACTGGCCGCTGCGCGGGCCGGCCCTGATCACCCAGGAGGTCGAGCCGCCAGACCTGGTGGGCGCAATGTTCTGGATCGCCTTCGTGGCGGCGCTGGTGCTGGGGGCGATCAGCGTGGTCGCGCTGGTGATGCGGTTCCGACGCGCCCCGGCCGTGCAGCGCCAGCAGATCAAGTGGTTCGCCTACGGGGCCGTCCTCAGCATCCCGCTCAGCCTGTTCCCAGAGGCGAGGCCGTGGGGCCCGTACCTCGAGTTCCTGGGGACCGCGGTGCAGCTGGCCGGGCTGGGCATCGGCATCCTCTGGTTCCGGCTGTGGGACATCGACCGGCTGGTCAACCGGACCCTGGTCTACGGGCTCCTCACCGTCCTGCTCGGCGCCGTCTACGCCGGGCTGGTCCTTGCCCTTGGGCAGCTGTCGGGCGGGATCGGCACCGGGACGCCGAGCTGGGCGGTGGCTGGGGCGACCCTGGCCGTGGCCGCCCTGTTCCAGCCGGCCCGCCGGCGGGTCCAGCAGGTGGTCGACCTTCGCTTCAACCGGCGCAAGTACGACGCGGCCAGGACCATCGAGCTGTTCAGCGCGCGCCTCCGCGACCACGTGGACCTGGACACGCTGTCGGCTGAGCTGCTGTCGGCGGTCGACCAGACGATGCGGCCGACGGCGGCGTCGCTGTGGCTGCGCCCGTCCGCCGCCGACCAGGCCCCTGGTCCTGCCCGGCGAGGGGCATGACCGCCGACACCTGGCGCGCGACCCGGCTTGCGGGGTGGCCGTGCCGCTGGCAGCCTCCGTGGCCGGGACGCGAGGAGGTGGCATGGCGGTAGAAGGGCATCCGGCCGGGGTGGTCAGTGGGCACGCCTTTGACCTGGCCACAGCCGTGCGGGGTGGGCCTGAGCGCTGGGCGGCCGAGGTCAACCCGGGCTGGACGGTCGCTGGGCGGCCGAACGGGGGGTACCTGCTGGCGCTGGGTACGCGGGCTGCCCTGGAGGTGGCTGGGCAGCCGCATCCGCTGGCCGTCAGCGCCCACTTCCTGTCGCCGTCCGACCCGGGCCCGGCGAACCTGGAGGTGCGCCGGCTGCGGGCCGGTCGCAGCCTGTCCACGGCCCGGGTCACACTGGCCCAGGGCGGTCAGGCGCGGCTGGAGGCGCTCGTCACCGCCGGCCGGGTCGACCCTGACGCCGGTCCTGGCTGGCGGCGGAGCACCGGGCCGGCCGGGCTGCCGCCGGTGGAGGCCTGCGTGGCCGCCCGGCCTGAGCTGCCCGGTGGGATGCGGGCCAACCTGCTCGACCATCTCGACCTCCGGCTCGACCCGGCGACCGTCGGCTGGGCCGCCGGCCGTCCCGGAGGCAGCCTGGAGATGCGCGGCTGGGTGCGGTTCTCCGACGGCCGCGCCGCCGACCCGCTGGCCCTGCTCCAGGTGGTCGACGCGCTCCCCCCGACCAGCTTCGACCTCGGCCTGGCCAGCTGGGCCCCGACGGTCGAGCTCACCGTGTACGTGCGCGGCCTCCCGGCCCCCGGCTGGCTGGCCTGCGTCGTGACCGGCCAGCTCTGGCAGGGCGGCTGGTTCGACGAGGCGGCCGAGGTCTGGGACTCGGCCGGCCGCCTGGTCGCCCAGTCCCGCCAGCTCGCCGGCGCCCGGTCCGCCCCGCCGGGCTAGTTCTGGAGGTTCTCGAAGATGCCGGCGGCGCCCTGGCCGCCGCCGACGCACATGGTGACCATGCCGTAGCGGGCCTTGCGGCGGGCCAGCTCGGCCAGGAGCTGGACGGTCAGCTTGGTCCCGGTGGCGCCCATGGGGTGGCCGAGGGCGATGGCGCCGCCGTTGACATTGACCTTGTCGAGGTCAAGGCCGAGCTCCCGGATCACGGCCAGGGTCTGGGAGGCGAACGCCTCGTTGAGCTCGATCAGGTCGATGTCGTCGAGGGTCAGCCCGGTCAGCTCCAGCACCCTGGGGATGGCCACGGTGGGGCCGATGCCCATGACGTCGGGGGCGACCCCGCCGACGGCGTAGCCCACGAACCGGCCCAGTGGGGCAAGGCCGCGGCGTTCGGCCTGCTCCCGGTCCATGACCACGACCGCGGCCGCGCCGTCGCTGCGCTGGGAGGAGTTCCCGGCGGTGACGGTGCCGCCCAGCTTGAACACCGGCTTGAGCTTGGCCAGGGCCTCGGCCGAGGTGTCGCGTCGCGGGCCCTCGTCCCTGGCGAAGGTGTCCTCCCGGTGGGCCGGCCGGCCGTCGTCGCCAACCCAGTCGAGCCGGACGGGCAGGGGCACGATCTCAGGGTCGAAGCGGCCAGAGTCGACCGCCTCGGCCGCCCGCCGGTGGGAGCGCAGGGCGAAGGCGTCCTGGTCCTCGCGGCTGACGCCCCAGCGCTCGGCCACCCGCTCGCCGGTCAGGCCCATGGCCATGTAGTACTCGGGGTGGCCGCGGACGACCTCGGGGTTGGGGGAGAAGGTCGGGGTCGGCGTCGGGGTCGAGGACATGTGCTCGGTCCCGCCGGCGACCAGCGTGGTCGCGAACCCGGCCATGATCCGCTCGGCCGCGCTGGCGATCGTCTGCAGGCCCGAGGAGCAGAAGCGGTTCACCGTCTGGCCGGGGACGGTCTCGGGCAGGCCGGCCCGCTGGGCGGCGATCCGGGCCACGTTCAGCCCCTGGCTGCCCTCGGTGATGGCGCAGCCCAGCAGCACGTCCTCGACCTCGGCAGGGTCGAGCCCGCCGGCCCGGCGCAGGGCCTCGGCGATGGCCGCCCCGGCCATGTCGTCGGGCCGGCTGGCGCGCAGGCTCCCCCGTGGCGCCCGGCCGACCGCGGTCCGGGCGCCCGACACGATCACGGCTTGCTTCATCTCATCGATCCCTTCAGTTGCGGATCACCTTGCCGGTCATCAGAAAGCCCTGGATCCGCTCCATCGTCCTGGGCTCGCGCAGCAGGGCCAGGAACGCGTCGCGCTCCAGGTCGAGGATGTGCTGCTCGGTGACCCACTGGCCGAGCGACAGCTCGCCGCCGCACAGGACCCGGGCCAGGTGGCGGGCGACCACACCGTCATGCTCGCTGGCCTGGCCGGCCCACTGGAGGGTCTGGACGCCCAGCTCCAGGGCGGCCAGGACCGGCAGCCCGGCGGCGTACACCGACGCCTCCCGGGCCGGGGGCCGGTAGGCGTCGGCCAGGTCGAGGGCCTCCTGCTTGGCCGCGGCCAGCTGGTGCTCGGCGTTGAGCACGATCACGTCGTGCTCCTCGAGGAACCCCAGCTCCTGGGCCTCGACCGCCGAGGTGGCCACCTTGGCCAGGCCGATGGTCTCGAACACCCGCTGCACGAACGGCAGCGCCGGGGCGTCGGGGACGGCCCGCACGGCCGGGGCCACGACCCGCCGCAGCAGCTCCTTGCAGCCGCCGCCGGCCGGGACGATGCCGACGCCGACCTCGACCAGCCCGATGTAGGTCTCGAGGGCGGCCACCACCCGGTCGGCGTGGAGCACGATCTCGGCCCCGCCGCCCAGGGTCTGGCCGTGGGGGGCCGCGACCACCGGCCGGGGCGCGTAGCGGAAGCCCATGAGCACGTCCTGCAGGCCCCGCACGGCCGCGACCACCTGCTCGTGCTGCCCCTGGTAGGCGGCCATGCCGACCTCGCCCAGGTTGGCCCCGACGCAGAAGTTGCGGGCCTGGTTGGCGATCACCATCCCGGCCCAGCGGCCGCTCTCCAGCTCCTCGAGCGCCCGGGCCCCGAGCTCGACCACGGCGGCGTCGATCGCGCTCGCCGGGGCGTGCAGCTCGAAGCAGAGCACCCCGTCGCCCAGGTCGACCAGGCTGGCCGAGCCGTTCCCGGCCACCTCGGCCCCGCCCTCCTTCAGCCGGTCGAGGTCGATGACCTCGGGGTCGGCCGGGACGGGCACGTACTCGCGGGTCAGCGGGCTGTAGACCTGCCCGTCGCGGTAGAAGCCCTGGTGCCCGGCGGCCAGCATCTCGGTCACCCAGGCCGGCACCTCGATGCCGAGGGCCTCCATGCGGGCCACCCCGCCGGCCACCCCGATGGCGTCCCAGGTCCGGAACGGGCCCAGCTCGTAGCCGAAGCCCCACTCGACGGCGTGGTCGACCTCGACCAGCGAGTCGGCGATCTCGGGCACCCGGCGGGCGGCGTAGGCCAGCGACGGCAGCAGGGTGTCGCGCAGGTAGCGGGCGCCGCGGTCCTCGTCGGCCTTGTCGAGCAGGAAGCGCAGCCGGGACCCGAGGTCGTCGTGGTCGCGGGCGGCGGCGACGATCGGCAGGTCCGGCCTGGCCGCCGGCCGGTACTCGAGGGTGTCCAGGTCGAGCACGTCGAACACCGTCTGGCCGTCGCGCCTGCTTCGGCGGTAGAAGCCGCCGCCGGTCTTGTTGCCGAGCCGGCGCGCCTCCAGCATCCGCTTCAGCGGCTCGGGGGCCGGGAGGACGTCACGTTGCTCGTCGGTGGGGGCCAGCTCGTAGAGGTTGCCGGCCACCCCGACCATCACGTCCAGCCCGACCTGGTCGAACAGCCGGAAGGTGGCCGTCCTGGGGCGGCCCACCAGCGGCCCGGTGAGGGCGTCGACCTCCTCGATCGAGTAGCCGTGCTCCAGGGCGTAGCGGACGTCGTGCATGCCGGCGAAGCTGCCAAGGCGGTTGGCGATGAAGTTGGGGGTGTCCTTGGCCACCACGGCCCCCTTGCCGAGGACCCGCTCCACGAACGCCCGCATGCCCTCCAGCACCTCGGGGTCGGTGTCGGCCGTCGGGATCAGCTCGACCAGCTTGAGGTAGCGGGGCGGGTTGAAGAAATGGGTGCCCAGGAACCGGCGCCGGAAGTCGTCCGAGCGGCCCTCGGCCACGCTGTGCAGCGGCAGCCCGGAGGTGTTGGAGCTGACCACCGCTCCCGGGCCGACGGTCTTCTCGACCCGGGCCAGCAGGTCCTGCTTGGGCTCCAGGCGCTCCACGACGGCCTCGACGACCCAGTCGGCGTCGGCGAGCCGGTCGAAGTCCTCCTCGAAGGTCCCGAGGCGGATACGGTCGGCCAGCCGGGGGCTGGCCAGGGCGGCCGGGCGCGCGGCCAGCATCCGCTCGAACCCTCCCTGAACGGCGTCGCGGTCCAGGTCGAGCAGGTCGACAGCCAGGCCGGCGTTGACGGCGTGGGCGGCGATCGCCGCCCCCATGGTCCCGGCACCGAGCACGGCCACGCGACGGATGTCGTTGGTCAAGGACGCACCTCCAGGAGATCGGCGTTCCGAGGGTACGCTCGAAGCGGATCGCACCCGGCGGAGGGAACCCGGCCATGAGCGAGCACAACCCGGCGTCCACCGACTTCTACCGCATCGACGACCTCCTGAGCGACGG